>DVHB01000025.1 GCA_018712405.1 Candidatus Coproplasma stercoripullorum | reverse complement strand
TGTTGTGCTATGAAGAGTGCCGCTCGTCTCAATTTGCCGCGAAGCGGGCTCACCGGAAGTGAATGTCGGCGATTATATAATGGTGGGCCCCTAAAAATCGCCGACAGAGAAACTGGTTTCTGAAACTCACGAAACATTTAGCACGCGGACCGCGCTAAATGTTTGTGAACTATTTAGCAAGCAGCGTAAATATTCCCTTCACGGCGTGCAGCCTGTTTTCGCCCTGGTCGTAGACAATGCTGTGTTTGCCGTCGATAACGTCCGAAGTGACTTCAAGCCCGCGCATGGCCGGCAGGGGATGCATAAACAGCGAGTTGTGCATGGAGTACGACATCAGCCCCATATCCACGCGGTAGGGCGCCAGCGCTTCCTTTTCGTCCTCAGGTATCGCGGTATGGTAGCGGTATGCGTTGGTATAAACAACGTCAGCGTCGCGCGCCGCCTCGGTGGGATTGTCTGTGAAGTATATTTTGCCTGTCTGTTCTGCCGCCTCAACGTTTTCGCGCTTCATGCCGTATCTTGCAGGACTCGCGACAGATACGTCCATGCCGCATTTTACCGCACCTATTATAAATGAAGATGTCATGCTCGTCACTTTACCGACTACCGCCAGTTTGACTCCCGCAAGTTCGCCCTTCTTTTCCCAGATCGTGAACAGGTCGGAAATGGCCTGAATGGGAGCGCAGTCGTCGTTGTGCGAATTGATTATGGGCATCGAAGAGATGGAAGTGAATTCATTCAGCAACTGCTTGTTTATGCCGCGCGTAACCAAAGCGCCCACGCCGTAGCGCGAGATAACGTTTACGATATCTTTTACGTTTTCGCCTGCGTGCATATCTTTGTCGTTATACGGCAGGTCGACGCAGCTGCCGCCCAGCTGGTGGGCGCCTATTTCTATAGCCGAGCGCGTGCGCAGCGATGTGTCGGCGAACAGCATGGCTATTGTGGTGCCGTGCAGGATGTTCGTCTCTTCATGCGCTTCAAATTTGCGCTTTAATGCTTTGGTGGCATATAAAAATTCAAATATCTCCTCGGTAGAGTAGTCTGAAAGCCCTATAAGATGCTTCTTTCCGAGTATGTATGAGGGGGAATAGCGGTTTATATCCATAATTTTTTCCTTGATCGGGCGCTTTTTCGCCTGAATAATTCTGTATAGTTAAAGTATATCACACCGTGCGGGAAATTTCAACTGTAAATTTTTGTGCGCCCGAATAACGTATAAACACTTACTATTTGACGTGCGCAAAGCGGACCGCCGCGTATGGCGGCGGTTATCTGATATATGGGCGAATAGAAATAGCCGACAGAGGAACCGTTTCACAAGTCACGAAGATTTTTCGCCGTCGCCGGCTTTAAAATCTGTGAGCCTTCTGGAGAATACGCACCCGCAGTAATTCTGGCGGTAGAGCGAATATTCGCGCGCAAGCTCGCAGCTGCGAAGATAACCGCCCCGCTTTTTAAAGTCGGAATACAGCCATTTTGTGTTTTTGCCTTCGGCCAGCCTCTCGCCTATGGCGTTTAAAACCTGCGAGCTCTTCTGCGGACTGATGGTAAGGGTGGTGGTAAAATAGTCGTATCCGCCCATTTCGGCCTCTTCGGCGGTGCGTTCAAGTCGCAGTTCGTAGCACTTGAGGCACCTCGCGCCTCCCTCGGGCACATTTTCAAGGCCGCGCGCAAGCCCGTAAAATTTCTCCGCGTCGTGGTCGCAGTCGAGTATGTCCGCCCAGCCCGTCTCTTTTAAAAAGCGTGTCTGTTCGGACTTGCGCAGGTTGTATTCTTCGTCCTCGATATTCGGGTTGTAATATAACACCGTTATATCGAAGAAGTCCTTCAGTCGCTCCAGACAGGCGGATGAGCAGGGCGCGCAGCAGCTGTGTAGCAGAAGTTTTGCCCTCTTCCCGCCAAGCTCTTCTATCTGTTTTTGCATTATCTTGTCGTAATCGGCCTTGTTCATACCCCAATTATAGCGCGCGTATTATCAAAAGGCAACGCCTTAAATCATAATGAGCCCTTTTTTTTTGCGCTCGCGCAAAAAAAGCCGCGGCCCGCGTAAAAAAATTGCCGCGTTTTAATTGAAAAGGTGTGTGTTTTGTGCTATTATATAAAAGAAAAACCAAAATAACGGGGCGGATCGCCCCTTCGATACGGGGTGCTTTAAATGGCAAATTTAAAACTCGCCGGCGTGAGCAAGATATATCCCTCCGGCAAAATGGCTCTATTCAACGTCAGCTTTTCATCTGCCGACGGCGAATTTATTGTCGTTACGGGCGGTGCATCATGCGGCAAATCTACCCTTCTGCGCATAATAGCGGGACTTGAGGAAGGCACCGCCGGAGATATTTATATAGGCGACAAGATGGTAAACGAGCTCGAACCCAAGGAGCGCGACGTCGCCATGGTATTCGGCTCCAATACGTTATATCCCTCGCTCAGCGTGGCCGACAACATGGCTTTCGGCCTCAAGATGCGCAACATGCCCACCGCCGTCGTAAACCAGCGCGTAAAGGTGGTGGCTGAAATGCTCGGCCTTGACGATGTGCTGTACCGCAAGCCTAAGGCGCTCACTTCCACACAGCGCCTTCTCACCACATACGGCAGGGCGATAGTCAGGGAACCAAAGGTGTATCTCCTTGACGAGCCTCTCTCCGGCCTCGACGATAACCTGCGCGACCAGATGAGGAATGTGCTCATCAACTTACAGGCGCGCGTAAAGGGCACCTTTATCCTCGCCACAAAGAACATCTCCGAAGCCATGAGCATGGCCACGAGAATTGTCGTGCTCAAAGAGGGCTTCGTCCAGCAGGTAGATACCCCCGCAAACCTCTACGACTACCCCGCAAACGCCTATGTCGGCTTCTTTGTGGGCAGCCCTACCATGAACTTTATCCAGCGCGCCACGGTGGAGAGGGAGGACGGCATTGTGTATTGCTGTTTCGACGATAAAAAACTGCCCGTTCCCCGGAACATTTTAGACCGCTGGCCCACGGTGGAGGAGTATATCGGCACCGGCAAGCAGGTAACGCTCGGCATCCGCCCCGAAGATATCGCGGTCGACGCCGCGGGCGCACAGTTTACGGGCACGGTGTGCGGCGCCGACTCTGTCGACGGCAGGGGCCTCGGCGAGATAGATATCTCCAAAAACGTAAGCCTGACTGTATTTTTAGAGCAGGCGGCAAAGGGCGATACCCATTCGCTCACTATCGATCTTTCCCGCCTGTATGTGTTCGACTGCGAGACCCAGCTCACCGTGCTTTCGCGCGACGCGGGCTACGTCCCCGACGAAAATAACCCCGACGCGGACTTCGTTCCCCTAACGAGGGAGGAGACGGAGGAGCGTATCAGGCAGTTTACGCCTCCCGAAAAACCCAAGAAAAAGAGATAAGCCGCTAAACTTTGTATATACTTCGCAATACTGTGTCGAACTTGCGGTTTGCCTTGGTCGTGTACGTCTTTGTACACTCCCTGCGGTCAAATCCGCGTTCTCCTTGTCTTGCTCGCATCTCCGAGGTCAACATGAAGGCGCCCTTGTGTAAAGGGAGCTGGCGGCGAAGCCGACTGAGGGATTGTGTCTCATAAATTTTTTAGCTGCTTACTAAAAATCATTTATCCAAATGCCGCGCATGCCGCGGCATTAATTTATAAAAACGGTATCGCAATAAGTTTTAAAGCTTCTTACGCGGGCTATAATAATATGGTAATAAACAAAACGGTAATATAAATCTATGTGGGAAGCAATTTTAGACGCGTTTTTGGATACGCTTAAAATATTCCCGTTCATCTTTGTGATCTACGTTCTTATAGAGCTTCTGGAGCACAAGACCTCCTTTTCGCAGGACCACGAGAGATTGCAGGGAAATCTGGCGCCGCTCATCGGCGCCGCGACGGGCATAATACCGCAGTGCGGTTTTTCGGTAATGGCGGCAAAGCTGTACGATAAGGGCCTCATCCGCACGGGCACGTTGCTCGCCGTATTTTTGGCGACGTCCGACGAGGCTCTCATCATCCTGCTGTCGGAGGGTTCGCACGCGTGGGTCATCGTGCCGCTGATCGTCATAAAACTGCTCGTCGCCGTGCTTGTCGGCTACGCGGCAAACTTCCTTCTCTCCGGAGAAAAGATATCCGCAAAGGCGCTCTCGGTGGAGGATGTGCACGCCTTTTCGTGCGGCCGCGAGCACGACGGGAAAACCGAACTTAAAGTCTACCTCGTCGATCCTCTTCTGCATTCGTTGAAGGTGTCGCTGTACCTTCTGATAGTAAATATGGTGCTCGGCTGTATAATCTACGAGGTAGGGGAAGATACCATCTCCTCGCTGATAATCGGCGGGCCGTATCTTCAGCCGTTCATAACTTCTGCGATAGGACTCATTCCCAACTGCGCTTCCAGCGTCATCATAACGCAGACCTATATAAACGGCTTCATGACGTTCGGCAGCTGCGTGGCCGGCCTCTGCGCCAATGCAGGCCTCGGCTTCGTCGTCCTCTTGAAGAACGGCAAAAAATTAAAGCGCAATATTCTTCTGATAGTCGCGACATATCTCATAAGCGCGCTCGTCGGCATAATAATCAATTCAATAGCGCTGCTTATCGCATAAAAAGTTAAAAAACGGCTCAAAATCGGTAGTTTTTTGCTTATATTTGTTTGACAACGCGCTTTTTACTTTGCTATAATACAAAAGCTCGGTAAAAGTTACGGGCAAATAAGTGCGTAGGCGAAGGAGGGTTGAAAGGCATGTCCACCATAAGAGTAGGCGAAAACGAGTCTGTCGAGAGCGCTATCAAAAGGTTTAAAAGAAAGTGCTCGCGCGACGGCATAATCGGCGATCTCAGAAGGAAGGAATTCTATGAATCTCCTTCGGTAAAGCGCCGCAAGAAGGCTGAAGCGGCAAGAAAACGCAATAAGAACTAAGCTCAAAAGGTCTGGCTGACGCGACGTCGGCTGGGCTTTTTATTTTTTATTTCGATGTCGCGTTTTGGCGAAAAAGGAGTTATTATGGAAACCATAAAGGGATTGGCACGTCAGGCAAAACAACGGCTGAAAAATAACTTCTGGGAAAACTGCAAAACAAATTTAAAGCAGGGCGAATTGCAGGCGAAAAACTTAGGGCTCAACGAAAACAAGGTGAAGAGCTATATCGGCGTAAAGGTACAGCGCGAGATAAAGGGGCAGACTCCGGACGAATTTTACTTGAAGGTAAAGAACATGCTCGACGAATACGGGGAAGTGTCCGATGCTATCGGCCGTCTGACCGACAGAGACTACTATGCGACGCTCTCTTATGAAGAAAAACAGCGCTACAATCTGGAACTTTCGACGAAATACCTGGAGGCGCTGGAACGCTATCGCAAAGAGAAGGAAATGCCGCTGTAATTAAAGCCGCCTGCCTGCATATATACTTCGTTATACGGTGTCGCGCTTACGGGTGTTTTCGGTCACTTACGTCTTAGTAAGCTCCCTCAAACCTTCCGCACGCTCCTTGTCTAACTCGTATCTATGCAGGCACTAATTTCGTATTGCCAGCTTCTTGTCCCCCTTGCTAAAGGGGGAAAGCGAGCGAGGCGAGCGTAAGGGGGATATATATCACTCGACGTTTGCTCAGATCAATTGTTAGAGCCGCATTGAGTCTTTCCATTGCCCTCTCTCTTTGTCATCCTGAGCGAAGTGAGCTTAGCGAACGAAGTCGAACGGATCTCGTGGCCTGGCGACGGACAAAGAGAGAATTCACCGGTGTTTGCATTTTGTATTGCGGCAAGCTGAAAGCGCGTGGCACGCAAATTTTTTGCGCGCCACGCGCTTTCAACTCATTAAAAAATTGTTTTTTATTCCTGCCTGTGCTATAATAAATCAAATGGACGAATTACTTGAAAAACTCAACCCGGAACAGATAAAACCTGTGCGCGACACAGAGGGCGCCGTGCTCGTTCTTGCGGGCGCGGGCAGCGGCAAAACGCGCGTTCTTACCTCGCGCATAGCATACATACTGCGCGAAGAGCTTGCCTCTCCCCGCCAGATCCTCGCCATAACCTTCACCAACAAGGCCGCGGCAGAGATGAAGGAGCGCGTTCGCGTGATCTGCGGCGACGTCTCCGATATGTGGATATGCACCATTCACTCTATGTGCGTGCGGATCCTGCGCATGTTCACAGACGAAGCGGGCATAAAGCCGGATTTTTCGATATACAGCGAAACGGAGCGCAAAAATATAATAAAAAAGTGCCTCAAAGAGCTCGACTATGACGACGATAAGATGCTTAAAAACTGCAAGTTCCACATAGCCAACGCCAAGATGCTCGGCCTCGAGCCTGACCAGTACGCGCGCAGGCACGAGTACGAGCGCAACATCGACGACTGTATGCGCGTATACCGCACTTACGAAAAACATTTAAAGGAGAATAACGCGCTCGACTTCGACGACCTTCTTTTGTACGCCCGCCGCCTGCTGCGCTCCAACGCCGACGTGCGGCAGTATCTTTCTGACAGGTTCAAATACATTCTCGTCGACGAATTTCAGGACACCAACGCCGTGCAGTACGACATAGTAAAACTTCTGTGCGGCGTGCACGGCAACCTCTTTTGCGTGGGCGACGACGACCAGTCCATATACGGCTGGCGCGGCGCCGAGATAGAGAATATCTTAAAGTTCGATAACGACTTCCCCGACGCCAAGGAGTATAAGCTCGAGCGCAACTACCGCTCGACGGGCAGCATCTTAAAGCTCGCCAACGAGATAATAAAGAACAACGCAGACCGCCGCGGCAAGACGCTGTGGACGGACGAGGAAGAGGGGGTAAAGCCGCAGTACTACACTGCCGCCGACGAGCTCTCCGAAGCGCTCTTTGCTGCGCGCACGATAACCGACCTTGTGCTCACGGGCGGCTATAAATACTCCGATTTCGCCATACTCATGCGCATAAATGCGCTCACACGCTCGTTCGAGCAGGAGTTCAACAAATATAACATACCCTACAAGGTGTTCGGCGGACTCAAATTCTTCGAGCGCAAGGAGATAAAGGACGTGCTCGCATACCTGCGCCTCGTCGCCAACCCCTACGATTCCGAGGCGCTCACGCGCATAATAAACGTGCCCCGCCGCGGCATAGGCGGCCGCACCTTGGAGGTGATGGAGGAGTACGCCTCGCAAAACGGCCTCTCGCTGTACGACGCCGTTTTAGACTGTGACGAACTCAATGTGAATTCGGGCATGAAGGCCAAACTCAAGTCCTTCGGCTCGCTGATAAAGTCGCTCGTCATTTCCTCTCTGGACAGCCCCGTAAATACCTTCGTGCGCGAGGTCATTGCCGCCGCCGGTTTAAAGGAGGCATATGAGGACGAAAACGACCTCGCCAACGTAGAGGAATTTGTCGCCTCTGTGGACGACTTCTCCCGCCTCAATCCCCGGGCAACTCTGAGCGAATACTTAAGCCAGGTCACGCTCTACTCCGACACCGACGAAATGGACGAGAGCGACTATGTAACGCTCGCCACCATCCACTCGGTAAAGGGGCTTGAGTTCCGCGCCGTGTTTATAGTCGGCCTCGAGGACGGCATAATGCCCTCCTCACGCGCCGAGAGCGAGGGTCGCGAGCTCGAGGAGGAGCGCAGGCTGATGTACGTCGCCATAACGCGCGCAAGGGAGCGGCTTTATCTGACGCGCGCCGCAGAGCGCAATCTGTACGGCAGGCGCGAGCGCACCGTGCCTTCCCGCTTTTTAAAGGAGCTCTCTGCCCAGCTCGGCATAAAGGACACTCCCATGTATGCGGGAAACCGCTATTCGGGCTACGGCAGGGGCGAATACGGCGGCAGATATTCGGGCGACTATTACGGAAGCTCCGGAAGCGGCTACGGCAATTCGCGCGGCGGCAGCTATAGCGGCCGCGGACGCGGCGAAAGCAGCGAGGGAGAGGAGCGCGGCTATTCGCGTTCGCTCTACTCCTCCGACGAGGACTTTTCCGAGCGCCCCGCCTCCTTTGCCAGTCCCGCAAAGTCCTTTTCGGGCTATAACAGGTTCGGTACGTCGTCCGCGCCGCAACAGCAAAGCGGCGGCAAATATAAGGTGGGCACCAAGGTGCGCCACGCCAAATTCGGCAACGGCACCGTCGTTGCGGTAAGAAACGGCGGCACGGTGATAAACGTGGCGTTCGAGGGGCAGGGGATAAAGGAGCTGTCGGCCTCTTTGGCCCCTCTTACTATCTTGGAATAAATTACGAAGTCCGCTAAACTTCATATAAGCGTCGCATAGCATTGTTGCGCTGCGGCAACCTTCGGTCATTTACGCCTTAGTAAACTCCCTCAGGTTTTCCTCGCGCGCCTCGCTCTGCTCGCTTCTCTGAAGTTCTTATTGGCACATTATAATGCGGTGGAATTTTCTCTATGGACAGAATGCGTGAACTTGTTGATAAACTGAATAAATGGGCGCACGAATATTATGTGCTCGATAACCCCTCCGTGCCGGACAGCGAGTACGATAAGTATTACGACGAACTAAAGCGGCTGGAGGAGGAGAGCGGCGCGGTGTTGCCGGACAGCCCCACGCGCCGCGTCGGCGGCGAGCCGTTAAAGGCATTTTCCCGCCACGAACATATCGCGCGGCTGTATTCCCTCGATAAGGCTGTAAGCTCGGAAGAGCTCGACGCCTTCTTCACGCGCATAAAAAAGGTTGTGCCGAATCCCGAATACACCGTCGAATACAAGTTCGACGGTCTCACCATGTGCATAACGTACGAAAACGGGGCCTTCGTGCGCGCTACCACGCGCGGCAACGGCACTGTGGGCGAGGATGTGACGGCGCAGTGCCTCACAATAAAGTCATTTCCGCTCACAATATCATATAAAGGCACGGTAGAGGTAAAGGGCGAGGCTGTCATCCGCCTCAGCGTACTCGACGAATACAACAAGACGGCGGCCGAGCCGCTCAAAAACGCGCGCAATGCCGCGGCGGGCGCGATACGCAATCTCGACCCTTCCGTCACGGCAAAGCGCCGCCCCGATATTTATTTTTACGACATAAATTACATCGAGGACAACGCCCCCGAAACGCAGGTTGAATGTTTCGAGTGGCTGAAAAAGGAGGGTTTCAAGGTATACCCCTTCTGGCGCCTGTGCAAGACGGAGGACGAGGTGAAAGCGGCCATCGACGAGATAGAGGTGGAGCGCCGCAATATCGACGTTCTCACCGACGGCGCCGTGATAAAGCTCAACGATGTGGCCGTGCGAGGCGTACTGGGTTCCACCGATAAGTTCCCGCGCTGGGCTATAGCCTATAAATTCGAGGCGGAGGAGTGCGAAACTGTCGTGCGCGATGTGCGCTGGCAGGTGGGCCGCACTGGCAAACTCACGCCGCTTGCCGAGCTTGACCCCGTAGATCTTGCGGGCGTAACCGTGCGCAGAGCGACCCTCAACAACTACGGCGATATCCTGCGCAAGGACGTTAAAAAGGGCAGCAGGGTGCTCATCCGCCGCTCCAACGAGGTCATACCCGAAATTTTAGGCACGGTGGAGCACGCCGAGGGCAGTATAGATATACAAAAGCCTACAGTCTGCCCCTTCTGCGGCACGACTCTCACCGAAAACGGAGCAAACATATTCTGTCCCAACAGGCTGTGCCGTCCCAGGGTAGTGGCAAAACTTGCGCACTTCGCCTCCAAAGACGCCATGGATATAGAGGGTTTTTCCGAAAAGACTGCCGAACAGCTCCACGACGAATTCGGCCTCGCAAACGCCTCGCAGCTCTATGGTCTCACAAAAGAAAAGCTTTTATCTCTTGACGGCTTCAAAAATAAAAAGGCCGAAAACCTGCTTTCCGCAATAGAAAAGAGCAAAGCGGTTACGCTCGATAAATTTATCTATGCGCTCGGCATAGAGGGGGTGGGCAAAGTTGCTGCGGCCGATCTTGCCAAGGCGTTCGGCGACATGCAAACCTTGCGCGCGGCCACAAAGGAGAGCCTGCTCGCCCTCGACAATATAGGCGACGTGACGGCTGACACTATAGTTAACTGGTTTGCCGACGGCGAAAATATCGCCGAGCTTGAAAGACTGCTCGGGGTTATTTCTCCGCAGGCAAAAAAAGCTGCGGCAGGCGGCGTATTTTCGGGTCAGTTTGTCGTGCTTACGGGCACGCTGCCCACCTACAAGCGCAGCCGGGCGCAGGAGCTCATCGAAGAAAGCGGCGGCGTTTGTCAGTCGTCGGTGACCTCAAAGACCACGCTCGTGCTCGCCGGCGAAGAGGCGGGCTCAAAGCTCGAAAAGGCCAAAAAGCTCGGTGTAAAGATAATTGACGAAGCAGAGTTCAAAGCCATGCTCGGCATAGAATAACAGGAGATATGCTCCGTAAAATCGATACATGTCTCAATAAAAAGCGCGGCCTGCAATCGCAGGCCGCGTTTTCAAATGCTATTTGTCGTTTTTGAACGGCGTGTACTCTACAGACGCCGCCGCGATAAAGTAAATTTCTTTTGTTCCCGCGATCAAAAGTTCGCGGCACACCTCGTCGGCAGTCGCGCCCGTCGTCAGAACGTCGTCAACGAGCAGAACCGTCTTTCCTTTCACGGCCGCCCTGTCGCGGATGGCAAAACTTGCCTTCAGGTTATCCAGTCTTGCCGCTTTGGTAAGGCTCTTCTGCTGAGGCGTTTCACGCTTTTTCTCCAGCGCCTGTACCACGGGAATATCAAGTTCCTTGCCTATCGCCCGCGCCAAAAGTTCGCCCTGGTTGTAGCCGCGCTCCCGCCTGCGTTTTTTGGTTACGGGAACATAAGTCACGCAGTCGCATTTCGCAAGCGCCTTTGCTTTTTCTGCCATGAGACCGCCGATGTAATCTTTCAGATAGCTCGCCCCGTCTTTAAACTTTAAAATGAGTTTTGCTCCGCCGCCGCTGTACACGAATACCGAAGCGCCGCGTTTATATTTCGGCGCGTCGGCCTTGCACTCCATGCATATCTCGGGTTTCGCCGTCTTTCTGCCGCATACGGGGCAAACGGTTTTGTTGTTGAATATAACGGTGGAGGCGCATGCCCTGCAAAAGTGCCCGCCGTCAAAAATTTCGGCGCCGCACAGATCGCATGTGATATCCTTCGGGAACAGCGCATCCCGCAGTTTTGCGGCTAAATCTTTGATATTCATAGTACTATGTTATGCATAATTGTGCAAAAATCGGGTGCTTTTGATTGAAATCCGGCAATTTAACCTCGCCGCGCTCAGTTGTGCAACCACAACGCGCCGCGCGCAGTCTCACAACCTTAACGCGCCGCGTTGAAATGTTGGGAGTTAATTTAAAATAAATAACGTTTCAAGCAGGGTGTCTCGGCGGCAACAATGTAACAGCTTGCCGCCTCGGTCAGCGCAAACGCGCATACATATCGTTTGCTCATCTCATTCGCCGCGCACAACGGGTATCCGTTGTGCTATGAAATGGCTCATTCATCCTGCGCAGAAAGGCGAACAACGCATTTCTGCAAACAGCACATA
>DVHB01000024.1 GCA_018712405.1 Candidatus Coproplasma stercoripullorum | reverse complement strand
GACGAGCGCGAGCAGACGCTCAACCAGATTCTTGTGCAGATGGACGGCTTTGAGTCGAATGAGGGAGTAATAGTAATGGCTGCAACAAACCGCGCCGATATTCTCGACCCCGCGCTCATGCGTCCTGGCAGGTTTGACAGACAGATTTACGTTAATTTACCTGACGTTCGCGGCAGAGAACAGATACTTAAAGTACATGCCCGCAACAAACCGCTTTCTCCCGACGTCAATTTCAAGACAGTGGCAAGGATCACGAGCGGTTTTTCGGGAGCGGATCTTGCGAACCTGCTTAATGAGGCTGCAATACTTGCGGCAAGAGCAAATAAGAAATTTATAGGTAATCAGGAACTTTACGAGGGCGTAAATAAGGTCCTCATGGGTCCCCAAAAGAAGAGCAGGATAGTTACTGAAAGCGATAAGAGAATTACCGCTTATCATGAGGCCGGTCATGCGATTGTAGCCCGCAAATGTAAGCATTGTGATCCCGTGCAGGAGGTTTCGATCATTCCCAGAGGCAATGCTGCCGGATATACCATGACAAGGCCTGATAACGACGACGCGCACATGTCGCGTGAGAAGATTAAAGATTTCATTTGCATGGCTCTCGGCGGCCGAGTGGCGGAGGAGTTGGTAATCAAGGATATTACGACAGGTGCCTCTAACGACCTCGAGCGTGTTACCGAAATGGCAAAGAAGATGGTGACTGAATGGGGTATGTCGGAAAAGCTCGGGCTTATGACCTACGGCAGTAACTCGCAGACCGTATTCCTCGGTAAGGACATGGAGACGCATAATACCTACAGTGAAGAGACTGCAAAGATAATTGATGAGGAGATGCACTCCATAATTGATACGGCGCATGCCCGTGCAGTTAGCATTCTTACTGAGTGCCGCGCTATACTTGACAATATGGCCAGGGTGCTTATTGAAAAGGAAACGATATATGCCGAGGAAGTCGACCTTCTGATGGAGGGCAAGAATTACACCGAAGTTATTGAGTTCATGGATGAGCAAGATTCTTCGAGGGCAGAAAATCCCTTCAAGAGATACGAGTGATGTTCATGTGCGGCGAAAATGTTTCCCGTGAAACATTTTCGCCGCCTTAAACGGGGGTAATATGGCTAAAGTAGTTTCATTTACAAATAAGAAAGGCGGCGTGGGGAAGACGACGACAGTCGTAAATATGGCCGCATATTGTGCCGATTTTGGTAAGCGTATGCTGCTCATCGATCTTGATTCGCAGGGCAATGCTACCACCGGCATGGGTTTTTCGAAAAGTGCGCTTAAAAAATCAGTTTATAATGTGCTTATAGAGGACGAAAAAGTTTCGGCTAATATTTTGCCTACGCAAATACCGCTTTTGGATATCTTGCCGGCAAATGTAGACCTTACCGGGGCAGAGGTTGAGTTAGTCTATAAGCGAAACCGTGACAGGATACTTAAGACCGCGCTTGAAGAGGTCAAGGACCGATATGATTACATATTCATCGATTGCCCGCCGTCACTGGGATTGCTGACAATAAACGCCTGGGCGGCGTCTGATTCGCTCATAATACCTCTGCAAAGCGAATATTACGCACTTGAGGGTGTGAGCCAGCTCATGAATACTATTTCCATGGTAAAACAGCACCTCAATCCGCAGCTCACGATCGAGGGCGTTGTGATAACTATGTACGGCGGCAGGGCAACGGTATCAAAGCAAATTGCTGCCGAAATCAAAAAATTCTTTAAGAGCAAATTATATGAAATAATAATTCCGCGCAATGTGCGCCTTTCTGAGGCTCCCAGCCACGGAAAGCCGATCATTCTGCATGACCCTAAGTGTATAGGTGCACGCGCATATAAAGCGCTGACGGAAGAATTTTTGTCTAAGCAGTAACTAAACAGTGGCGCAGTCATAATAACTGAGCGGAGGCTGTGTGCAATGCAATGAATAGCAAGGAGTAGATGAGTTATGGCAAAAGGATTAGGTAAGGGGCTCGAGGCATTGTTTCAGGATACGAACGAGGCATTTGAGCACATTTACGAGAGCGGAAAGCCGTTTGAATATACCGAGGAAGAGAGAAAGAATGCGCAGGATATGCCGCTTGAGAAGATCAAGGCAAATCCCAATCAGCCGCGTAAGAACTTTGACGAACAAGCTTTAAAAGAGCTGGCCGATTCAATCAAAAAACATGGCGTGATAATGCCGATTGTCGTAAACGATAACGACGACGGTACATACATGATCATTGCCGGCGAGCGCCGTTTCAGAGCTGCTAAACTTGCGGGCAACGCGACTATCCCTGTAATAATCAGAAAATACAGCGAAAGGGAAATTAAAGAAATTTCTCTCATTGAGAATTTACAGCGCGAAGACTTGAATCCTATTGAGGCAGCGTCTGCAATGAAGCAGCTTATGACAGATTACAAGCTCACACAGGACGAACTTGCCGAGAGGATAGGAAAATCGCGCCCGGCTATTGCAAATACATTGCGTCTTTTAACGCTTGCGCCTGAGGTGATAATGATGGTTTCCGAAGGAAAGCTATCGGCGGGTCATGCCAGAACGCTGGTTCCTCTTTCGCCTGAGGATCAGGTCACGTTTGCCAAAGAAGTAGTCAAAAACGCATCTTCGGTTCGTGAACTTGAAAAGAAGGTGCGTGCACATAATATTCCTCCTGAGGTCCTTGAGGAGAGGAAAAAGAAGAAGCGTGCTCTTGCTTCAATAGAGCTTAAAGATCTCGTAGAGAGGATGCGTTTTACGTTCCGTACAAAGGTCAGCCTTATCGGCAACGATAAGAAGGGCAGGATCTACATTGATTACTATTCTCGCGATGATCTTGACAGAATCGTTGAAATTCTCGACATAATTGACAAGCAGAAGTAAATGCAGATTTTATAATTAACTTAAGTTTTACATAAATATTTCGGCACGTTTCGTGCCGAAATATATTTTTCATTTTTTATTGGCCTATTATAGCGAAAATTTTCAAAAATTTAACGGCTAAAACCTGTAAAATCGAAAAAAATTCTGTCTCAGAGGCTTTAAATGGCAAAATTTACCTTAAATTTAATGGATTTTTCCTGGATTTTAGCCAAAATAAAGATCCATTCTGTGTGAGAGGCTGATTGTTTGCGGCCCGATTGAGCCGATTTGATTGATTTAAATAAAAATTTTAAGATACAAAGAATATGCTGGAATTTAAAAAACTTACGATAGACGATATTATTGATAACATTGATTACTTTTGTTCGTGCGGTTTTCATATGAGTGACTACTCTGCAGCTTTTAAATTTATGTGGCAGGAGTATTTCACGGAGTATTACGCCAAAGTTGAAAACTGCCTGGTATTTAAGGAATATTTTCAGGGAAGGGTGTATTTTCATTACCCTATATCGGGCTGTAGCGAGGAGAATGAGGATAAAGCGCTCGACGCTATTGAGGAGTATTGCAGGGAAAATAATGTGCGCCTACACTATACGTCTGTTCCCAGACAGCGCATGTATAAGATGATCGAGCGCTATGGTTCAGATATGCGCATAAATAATAAGCGGCGCTGGCGTGATTATCTGTATAATGCGCAAGATTTTGTGACATATGCCGGAAAGAAGTTCTCCGGTCAGCGTAATCATGTAAATAAGTTTAAAAAGCTGTATCCGGATTATCAGTTCTGCACGCTCAGCGCTGCTGACAGTGAAGAGATAAAAGAGTTTTTAAAGGAATTTGCAAGGCGCCAAATTGCAAAAGGAACGACTATAGCGCGCGAAGAGTTGCAATCGGTATATAAGCTCACCGATGTTCTTGATAGCCTTAAGTTAAAGGCGGGCGGAATAAGGTTGGGCGGCAAACTGATATCCTACTCGGTAGGCGAGGTGTGCGGTGATCAGCTCATAGTTCATGTGGAGAAGGCTCTCACACAATACGAGGGTATATATGCAACTATGGCGCATGAATTTGCACGCCACTATGTTATGGATGGCATCAAGTATATCAACCGTGAAGATGACTCTGGTGACGCCGGGCTCAGGAAGAGTAAGCTGCAGTATAACCCGACAGAGCTTGTAGACAAGTTCAATGTGTATCCTCATCGAGCTATTGATTCGGTCATGCACAACCCTGAGCTTAAGAGCGAGAGGCTGGTCATACGCGAGATCACTGATATAAATGCCAACGATTTGTTCAGGCTTGAGTTTGATGAGGAGCGCAATAAATATTGGGGTTACAACTGGCGTGAACACTGTTCAGGTGAGGTAACTCCGGAATATTTCCTGCGCGGTATTCGCGAGGACTTCAAAAACAAGGAGGAGATGCCGCTTGGAATATTTTTTGACGGGATTTTTGTCGGTGAAGTTGTTTTGCACAATTTCGGCTACAGAAACGACTGTGAAATAGGTGTTCGGCTTCTTCCTGAATTTGAAGGCAAGGGAATAGCTAAGGAGGCATTGCTTGCAATGACGCACTATGCCTTTTTCACGCTTGATGTCGACACGGTGCTTGCAAAATGCTATAAAGAGAATGTTCGCAGCCGAAGGAGTTTGCTTTCTGCAGGCATGAAGGAGTGCGGGGAAGACGCTAAGTTCTATTTCTTCAGAAAAACTGCGGCAATGTGATCTGCTTATGACGATTAATTGAGTTCATGCAGCATAGTTGCGCGTTTCACGGGAAACAATTTATGCATAGTGCATAATATGGTGGTGGCGCAATGCATAATCATTTCGTGTCATACAAAGGTGAAAAACATGGATAAAAAATTTTTGTTGAAAGCAATAATATTCAACACCTGTTGGGTGTTATGGATAGCACTTTCTGTATTTTTTGGGTATCTCATAGCCGTCCGATATTTTGCCGATAATATCCTCATCTTTATTCCGTTCAGTTTGATTTTCATGGCAGCAGGTGGAATTGCGGCTTTCTTTGCATATCGCATTTTATTCAAAAAGACCGGCAAAGAATCAGTCGGGCAGAATGCCGAGTATGATAGTAAGGCTAATAACAAAGAAAATTCTGACACGTAATTTGAGACGTATTTTAACGGTGAAGACCTCATGCGGAATAATTCAGCATGAGGTCTTTTAAAAATGTTCGTCAATTAAGTTTATGCTGTCTATTAAAATAATGTAAAATCACAGTTATATTGTCGAAAAATTGATAAAAAGTAAATATATATTGTCAACCGTGTTTGATTTTACACAATGGTTCATTTGCCCGTCTGGGAGTTTACTATACTCATGAACCATTCTACCGTTGAAGGGTCATAGTGAGAGAAGAACGCGCTTTCGTCTTCGTCCAGAGCCGAAAGTGCGGACATGTCGCTCTCGGAAAGCTTGAAGTCGAATACGTTGAGATTTTCCTCCATTCTTTCGCGGCGGACGGACTTTGGTATAACGATAACCCCGCTCTGTATCAGATATCTCAGAGCTGTCTGGGCGACAGTTTTGCCGTACTTTTCGCCGACGGCCATTACAGTGGGGTTGGTAAAAAAGTCCTTCCTGCCCTCGGCGAAAGGCCCCCAGCTCTCATGCGCGATCCCGTACTTCTCCATCACGGCGTGCGCGGCCTTCTGTTGCTGGAAGATGTGCGTTTCGACCTGGTTGACCGCGGGCTTTATCTCGCAGAAGTTGTTTATGTCGATCAGCCTGTCGGGGTAGAAGTTTGAAACGCCGATGGCGCGCACCTTGCCGTCGCGGCAGGCCTTCTCCATGGCGCGGTAGGTGCCGTAATAGTCGCCGAACGGCTGGTGGATGAGCAGCAGGTCGATATAGTCGGTCTTGAGTTCCTTCAGCGAAGTTTCGATAGACTTTGCCGCCGCCTGCTCGCCCGCGTTGGTTATCCATACCTTGGTGGTGATAAAGAACTGGTCGCGGCTTATTCCGCTCTTTTTAACGGCGTTACCTACGCCGCTTTCGTTAGCATACGCCTGAGCGGTGTCGATCGAACGATATCCGACGGATATTGCGTCGGAAACGCATCTTTCGCACTCTGCGGGGGCGACCTGATATACGCCGTAGCCCAGGACCGGCATTTTTACTCCGTTGTTTAAAAGTCTGTATTCCATATAGTTTCTCCTTAAATTTTATTTACAAACTAATAATATACCGCCGTCGCTTGATTGTCCATTTGATAAATGTTATGTATTAACTAAAAGTAAATAAGACCGCTGTTTTAATTAAATTAGTTAACGGCAATATCAGGCTGGCTGGCGGTGGCGCATCGGTCCCGACGCATATATTTTTCATGCGATTGTTGCCGTAAATATCCGGCTGTTTACAGGAAAAAATTAATTGGAGCGGTAATATGCCGCAAATAACGGGGGTAATCGTGCTTGAAAGCTTAAAAATTTTTGTCGCGGCCGCAGAATCCGGCAGTATAAACAGGGCGGCGGAGGCCTGTTTTATTACCCCGCCTGCGGCGATGAAGAGGCTGAATGCGCTGGAGGATGAACTGGGTGTTAAACTGCTTGCGCGCAGCGGAAGGGGAGTGGCTCTCACGCGCGCAGGTGAGAGCTATCTTAGTGACGCCGTTGCAATCCTGAAGGCAGCGGAGGAGGCGACTGCACGCGCCCGCCGTGCCGCCGTGGGCAGCGTTTCTGTGCGCGCGGGCACTTCGATACTCAATCCCTGCAAACCGCTGATCGATATCTGGAACGGGTGCGCAGCCGAGTATCCGCAATACCGCATAGAGATCGTGCCTTTTACCGACAGCGTTGCCGAACTTTCGGAAATTTATGCGCACATGGGGCGCAGGTTTGATGTGATGTTCGGCGTATACGACTCCGGAGAGTTGCAGCCACCCTTTAAAATGCTCGAGCTCGGTAAGACGGGCTTCTGCATAGCCGTACCCCGCGGGCACAGACTGGCGGATAAGGGCGTGATAGAACCTGAAGATCTTTGCGGCGAACGCATAATAATAGTGCGGCTGGGCAGGAGCCCCGTCGTCGACGGCGTGAGGAGCATACTTGCGAAGGTGCCGGGTACCGTGCTTGAAGATTCGCCCGAATACTACGATATCGGCGTGTTCAACCGCTGCGTGGCCGAGGGTGTGCTGCTCTTGTCGCTCGATTACTGGAAGGACGTGCACCCGTCTATCGTCTCCGTTCCGCTCAAGGTTAACGCCTCGCAGGCATACGGAATAATATATGCCGCAGACGCCCCTGCGAAGGTGCTTAAGTTCATTTCGATAGCGGAGGAGCAGGCGCGCCGCGGCTGATAGCCGGCCTTATAATTTTGGCCCGCAGTATATTCGATTGCCCCGCATATATCCCGTGATCAACCGCCTTTTCAGATATTCTGTCGCAGGTAAAACGCAATAGTTGCGGCATATATCAGGGGTAATCTGGCAGAGCATTATTTTGCCGCCGCATAAACAGCTTGGTTGCGGCATATGTGCCGCTCATTTAAGTTAATTCGGGCATATATGCGGGGGTAAATATTTTTTCAGAGCGGATACAATAGCGGATACATAATATCTGCGGCATATTCCCGTGCAAAATGCAATAGTTGCGGCATATATGTGGGGCAATTTTTATGCAAAATTTCCCGCAAACGGTTTGGGCGGGGCAGATTTGCAAACGCAGATCTGCCCCGCCCGTTTTTATTCAGCCCGCAATATGGTTGATTTAAAGTTTTTTGTTACATCAGCTGTGTGCCAACAACGGTAAATACGTCGAGTTCCGTGCCTGTGTCCGCATCTAGATAGACGTAATATTTTCTTCCGCCGTAAGTTCCGCAGAATTCGTATGCCAGTTTTTCGCTTCCGTCCTTGGGAATTATCGCCAGCCGGGAAGACTCAGTCTCCAGCATGCCGCCAAGCCTCTTCTCTGCCTGAGCCTTTGAGAGTGCGGGTTCGGCTATATTCCTTTCGGTATGGTTGAGCACATAGGGCAGCGCCTCCAGGCCTGTCACTATGCCGCGTTCTTCGCACACTTTGACCTTTATCATGTCGGGATATACCGCCGCGCCGTTTTGCTCGTATACATAGTTCAGGTCGCACGTCGTGCCGCTTTCAGACTCCCATACGCAGATCATACGGTCATATCCCGCGGTCTTTAAGAAATTCTGCGCGATCGTCTTGCAGTTTTCCGCCGAGAAATTGTGCTCTGAGCAATCTTTATAGCTGTCGAACATTACAAGTTTGCCTCCGGCCTTGGACACCTGCGCGAAGTATTCGTCGCCGTCTTCGGTGGTCATGCGTACGTTGAACACGGTGAGCTGTTCTGCCACCGCCTCGCCCGTGCATTTCGTCTCCTGTACGCCGTAGCCGTCGAACCACTGCATGCACAGTTCCTCGGCGCGGCCCTGCGTTATTTCCTCAAGGCCGTCGATGTCCTTTGCGCTCACTTTTTCGGTATTTTCTGCAAAGGGGCCGTCGTATATCTCTTTGGGTGTCTCCACGGCGGGGTCTACATAGCCTTCAAATCCCTTAAACATTGCGCCCTTCCCGGCAAGCGCCGCCATCATGTCCTTTTCCTTCATTTCGCCCGTCAGCCCGTTCAAAAATTCCTTGAGCTGTCTGTTGCATTCGTACATATATTCTATGCCCGCTTTCTGCGAGGAGGACAGGTTGTTGCCGTCCGCCACGGCGACAAGCATGCCCTGTGCGCTTTCGCCCATTTTGTTGATGAATGCCGTCATGCTGCGGGTAAGTTCGCCCGCAACGGGCAGGCGTTCTATGGCGCTTTCTGCGAGCTCGCTCTCTATCGCGATATCGGTGAATATCCTCGTTCTGTCGCCCGCTGAGGAGGACACTCTCGCCTTTGCGAGGTTGGAATCGAGGTTATCGATTATGGCGTTCAGCTCGTAGAGGGAGTGGGTGGTATCCGAAGCCATGTCCGCCTGCATACCGTTCATATTTATCCAGCCGAACGTCAGCATGGTGCCCAGCGCGAGGGTGGATACGCCGAGCGCTATCACCGCCGCCAGCCAGCCGCCGAAGCCGGGCGCGCGGTCCTTCTTCTGTTTGCGCTTTTCGGCCTTTACCTTTAAATCGTGTTCGCGTTTGGCTATTTTCGCGTTCAGCCTGGCTTCGCGCTTTGCCTTTGCCGCCTCGGCCCTGGCAAGCCTCGCCTGTTTTTTGTCTTCGGCCCTCTGCTGCGCCGATTTATTTTTAAGTTGCTCTCTCCGTTCGAGCCGCTTTTCGCGGCGTTCCTGCTGCCTGTCCTTCATGGCGGCGGCGCGTTCCTCCGATTTCTGCTTGTGTTCCAGCTTCTTTTCCATTCGTTTCTGTTCTCTTTCCGCCCTGAGTCTGGCAGCTTCTAGTTTGCGTTCCTCTTTCCTTGTGAGCTCTGCGCTCTCTTCCCGCTGCGTATGCAGGTTTTCGCCCTTAGCCGCAGTTTTTTCGACGCTCTTTGCAGTGCGCTTTGTCTTTGCCCCTTCGCTCCTCTTCGCGGCCGGCTTCTTCTCAAGGCTCTCCGCCTTTTTTACCCCGCTAGATAAGTTTTTCTCGCTCATTCATACCCTCCTATATCGCAAAGACGTGTCTGCCGATGGTCGTGACCGTCTGCCGTGAAAAAATCCAGCTGCTCGTTGCCGTCGCCGGGTTGTAGTAGTACAGGCACCCGTAAGTCGGATCCCATCCGTTCATCGCGTCGCGCGCGGCGTTGATCGCCGTCTGGTTCGGCGTTAAATTTATTTGCCCGTCGTCCACGGCGGTGAAGGCACCCTTCTGGTAGATGACGCCCGAAATGGTGTTGGGAAACTGCGAAGATTTCACTCTGTTCAAAACGACGGCGCCCACGGCCACCTGACCGGTGTAACTCTCGCCGCGCGCCTCGCCGTATATGCATTTTGCCAGCAGATACAGATCTGAACTGGTGTAGTCGCCCTCGCCGCCGCCCGAGCCGCCCGAGCCGCCCTGATCGCTGTCGCCGTTCTCCAGAACGCGGACAGAATCGTTCATCCCGAGCGCTGCGTAGGTCGCCTTTCCGCATATACCGTCGGCAGAGAGCCCGTTTTTCTGCTGGAAATATTTCACCGCCTTAACGGTGGCGGGGCCGTATATGCCGTCGACATTGCCGTCGTAATACCCCCAGTTTTTAAGCCTGCGCTGAACTTCTTTCACTTCGCCCCCGCGCGCGCCCTGTTTGAGTATCGCCGCATATGCCGCAGGTTCGGCGGTAAAATTATGGCCGCTTCTGGCCGCATACGCCGCCCCTCCGGCACACACCGCCGCCGCAGACAGCACGGTAACAATTGTTTTTAGTGCCTTGTTCATTCTTCCTCCTGTTAAAAAACACCTGCGGCCAAGGCAATTGACCGCCATATATGTGTCAACTATTAAAAAATTTTGTTATTATGTCGTAGATAAGCGAACGGTAAGTCACGTCCTGCGTTGCCGAGGTGAAACACAGAGGCGGGTATAGAACGCACCACCAGTTGTCGCCCGTGCCGCTGCCGAGCTCGATTATCAGCGCGTCATACACCCCGCTCTCTAAAGTGAGGTCGCCGTATACCCTCGTGGGGAAGCTTTCGCTTCTTATTTCGGCGTTTGCTCCGTAATAGTAGCCGTTTTCGCGCAGGGTGTCGTCGCACACGCGCTCTATGCCCTCTATGTTGGCGTTTATAAGAGATATCGCCTCGGCCTTGGTTTCGCACTGCGCGGCGAGCGGCGTGATAAATTCCACCACCGCGTCTTTCACCCTGTATTTAACGGCCTGGTCGGCCTCGGAGTTGGAATTGGCCCGCACGTGTATGCGCAGGTATTCCGCATTTTCGCCTGTTGCCGCGCCGTCAGCGCTTCCGAAGCCGCATGCCGCGACTATTACCGTTGCAATTATTATGAAGAATACAAAAAAAGTTATACCGAAATTTTTCATACGCCATTTATTGCCCGCGCGGAAAACATTTATACGTTAATTTTTTGCCGCGCTGCGGCAAGCCGCCCGCGGCGCTTTCGCGCCGCGGGCGGCTGTTTCATTGCTGTATGCGCGCGTGCGCGCATACATATATTGGTATTTCCCGCCGAAAAAAAATTTTTCTTGACGAACGGACGCAAATCAATTAAAATATAAATATATATACCGTCATATATATATCGTCAAACTGAGAATCGAAGCATATCGGGGGAATATGAAAATGGATACGTTGGCTGATTTCGAGCCGCTGGATTACTATAAATCGCGGCTGAAGGCTGAATTTGAAAAAAACGCAAACGAATACTTTGACGAGCTGGTAAAGCGCTCGGGCGTGGACGCGGCGGAAAACGCCGCCACCGTGGCAAAGTATGACGCCGCGCAGAAAAAGGCGGAGGAGGCCGGAAAGAAACTCTCTTCCGGCAAGACGCTGCGCTCCCTTGCCATAGCGGGCGCCGTCGTCGCCTTTCTTGCGGCGTTTATACTCATCATTCTTTTCACCGACGATACGTATTGGCTGTATCTCTTCTTCGGCATACTGTGTATCGCCCTCGGCGTCGGCGCGATCGTGCTCATCTGCACCAAGCTCAAAAAGCTGGTGGAGGCGCGGCAGAAAAAGTATGAAAAGGCGCTCGCCGCCGCCGGGGAGATAAAACAGCAGGCCATGGAGCAGATGCGCCCGCTGCACGCCTTATTCACGTGGAACATGACGCGCGAGCTCGTGCTCAAAGCAATGCCCGACTTCACGCTCGACGACAGGCTGGACGTAAAAAAGCTCGACTTGTTCATAGGCAAATACGGCTTCCGCCCCGTGAACGCCTATATGGACAGCTCCACCGTATACCTTCTCTCGGGCACGATAGATAACAGCCCCTTCCTGTTCGAGCGGCGGTTCCGCCACTCAACTGTCACAAAGACGTATACGGGCACGCTCACCATACACTGGACTACATACTCGACCGATTCAAAGGGCAACACGCGCGCCGTGCACCACAGCCAGGTACTCACGGCCAGCGTAGGCAAGCCTGCGCCCGCTTATACTTACGAAACGCTCCTCTACTACGGCAACGAGGCCGCGCCCGACCTTCATTTCTCGCGCACGCCCAAGTATTCGCACATGCACGATGAAAAGGAGAGGGAGAAGTTTATAAAAAGCGGCAGCAAACGGCTGGAAAAGCTCACGCAGAGCGCAGTAACTTCCGGCAATGGCGGCGGCTTTACCGAGCTCGCCAATACCGAGTTCGAGGTGCTCTTCGGCGCCACAAACCGCAACAACGAGGTGCAGTTCAGACTGATGTTCACCCCGCTCGCGCAGAACAATATGGTCGATCTGATGACTTCCGATGACGGTTACGGCGACGATTTCGCCTTCTATAAGACAGGCATGCTCAACTGCATCCGCTCCGATCATGCCCAGAGCTGGCAGACCGACGCCGACCCGGCGCGCTATATGAGCTACGATTTAAAGGCATCGCGCGCGGCGTTTGTCGCGTATAACGCCGAATATTTCAAATCGATGTATTTCGACTTCGCGCCGTTGCTCTCAGTGCCGCTCTACCAGATGACCAAGCCGCGCGAATATATCTACCGCGACGTGTATCCCTCAAATTATACCGAATACGAGGCCGAGGCCACGGCAAACAGGTTCAATGTTTCGCAATTTGCCCCGCCCGAAGCCAAGACGGACAGCATCTTAAAGGCTTCATTTATAAGAAAGGACGGCACCGCCGATAAAATGGCGGTAACGGCCTACTCGTTCGATACCGTGCCGCGCGTGGACTATGTGGACGTATTCGGCGGCGACGGGCTCATCCACGCCGTACCCGTGCCATGGACGGAGTATATCCCCGTCTCCCGCACGAGCGAAATGGAGATAAAGGCGGTGGACGGCACGCGCGAAAATTACGAAAGTTTAAGCGCGGGTTCCGAGCTTGCCTCCTTTGTGCGCAGGTTCTCTTCAAGCGGCGCGTCGGCCTTCTGCGACGGCCTGGTGGGCATCCCGCTCACCGACGGCGATTTCACGGGCAACGACGATAAGGCTCTGGGCGAGATGTTCGGCCTCAAGGCCGCTGCGGCGGGAACGGCGGCGTTTATAGCAGGAGCGGAGGCGGTAAAAGCCGCGGCCGACATGCTCGACGAAGAAGACAAAAAGGCAGAACGCAAGGCCCCCGGCGCGGCGGCAGACGAAGCGGCCGCGGCGGAAAATATCACAGAGCAGCCGCCCGAAAGCGGCGAAACGGGCGGGGATATGGCCCGATCAACGCAGAACGAGGCCGACGGGGACGGCAATAACGCTCCCGACGGATCGGATAATAAAGAATAATAACAGGAGGAAAATTTTATGGCAAACGAGCTTGACGAACTCACCGGTCCCGTGAATAAAGAGGGCCGCGACGTAGCCGTCATCGAAAAACAGCTCCCTATAAAGGTGGGAGTAGGCTCAAAGATCTTTGAGGTATTGCTGTGGATATGCGGCATAATTCCGGGAGTTGTGTTCCTTTTCATGAAGATAAAGGCGGGCAACTACCTCTCGCAGCTTCAGCAGAAACTCCAGCACGACGCCTCACAGATAGATAACTACCTCGAGCAGCGCGTGGTCATACTGCAGAACTGCGCAAAGATACTAGATAAGGCTATCGACCTCGACAAGACGACGATGACGCAGATAGCCGCCTACCGTTCGGGCGCCAATCCCGGCGACGGCGAGCGCAACGCCGTTGCGCAGCAGATCGACGCAGTCGGCCGCAGCATAAACCTGGCGTTTGAAAACTATCCCGATTTAAAGGCGCATGCCGAGATCGCCGACGCGATGCAGCAGAACGCATACCTGCAGAAGGAGATTACTGCCGCGCGCGAGCTGTATAACGATACGGTGAACGTATGGAACAGGGACATCTATGCATGGCCCACAAAGATGATAGTTGCGGCAAAGCGCGGCTACACCACGCGCATACCGTTCACCACCTCTGCCGAGATCAAGGAGCAGGCACGCGGTGTGTTCTTCTGATAGGTAAGCAGCTTAAATATAGTTTAAGATCGGTGCGGCGGCGCAAAAATTGCGCCGCCGCATCATTTTCGGCGTTTTTTAAAAACCCGTGGGTGGCGGGCGGCATGCCGCCCGCCACCGCGGGTATCTGATATATTGTGTATGCAATAATTAAGTACGGTACATATTGTGTGCAAGTAAAATTGACGCGGTGCTGCCTAAAATTTTTGCAAAAAAGAATAATTTTTTCTGTAAAAACGCTTGCATTTTGTTTTAAGATTTGTTATGATATTTAAGCGTTCGGGAGCTTAGCTCAGTTGGGAGAGCAACTGCCCTACAAGCAGTGGGTCACAGGTTCGAGCCCTGTAGCTCCCACCAATAAATAGTGCGTATGAATATCATGCGGGAATGGCTCAGTGGTAGAGCGTCACCTTGCCAAGGTGAATGTCGCGGGTTCGAATCTCGTTTCCCGCTCCAGTTTATTCATTACGCACTATTTTTTTTAGCGGCGCTATAGCCAAGTGGTAAGGCAAGGGCCTGCAAAGCCCTGACTCCCCGGTTCAAATCCGGGTGGCGCCTCCAAAAACAGCCTCCGCTTTGCTGTGTGAAGCGGAGGCTCGTTTCTTCTTATCCTTATATTTATATGCAACCATCCCCGAAAATTATTTTGCAAACCGACCGCCTGCGGCTGCGCGAACTGACGCCCGCAGACCTGCCCGCCCTGTGCCGCGTCCTGCAAGATGAACAAGCCATGTACGCCTACGAGCACGCCTTTTCTGACGAAGAAGTACATGCCTGGCTGCAAAACCAGCTCCGCCGCTACCGCGAGGACGGATTTGGCCTTTGGGGTGCTGAACGGAAGGAAAACGGGCAGCTGATCGGCCAGTGCGGCTTGACCAAGCAGCCGGTCAACGGCATGTTCGTGACGGAGATCGGCTATTTATTCGAGCGCGCCTTTTGGCACCGCGGATATGCGACGGAAGCCGCCGCGGCCTGCAAAGAATACGCCTTCGGCACGCTGAAGATCCCCGCCGTATATTCGATCATCCGCAACAACAATCTCCCCTCGCAGCGCGTTGCATTGCGCAACGGCATGCAGCCGTGCGGAGAAATCGTCAAACACTATCACGGCATCGATATGCCGCACATTCTCTTTCGGGCGATCAATCCCGACCGGGCTTTTTCAGACGAAAGATGACGGCGGCGGTTTTCCGACTTTTTAGCAAGACTGAATATCGTAAAATTGGCCGATGCAATAGGGACTTCAAACTCTTTGCATTACATGAAAATCAAACAGACGTCAATATGCGAGTATGGCGAAATCGGCAGACGCAAGGGACTTAAAATCCTTTGCATTGAATAAAAACTGAATAATTATGCATAAATATGCGAGTATGGCGAAATCGGCAGACGCAAAGGACTTAAAATCCCTTGCATATGAAATTTTATACAAAATACGAATAAATATGCCCGAATGGCGGAATAGGCAGACGCAAGGGACTTAAAATCCCTCGGTTGAACAAACCGTATCGGTTCAAGTCCGATTTCGGGCACCAACTCTTAATAGCTTGAACTTCTTTGTCATAAAAAGA
>DVHB01000023.1 GCA_018712405.1 Candidatus Coproplasma stercoripullorum | reverse complement strand
GTGGTTGGTGATGACCGAGCCGCCGTTCATCTCCGAGCCCGTGCCCACCATTGTGAGCACGCAGCCTACGGGAATTATTTTGCAGTCGGGGTCGACGTCCTCGAAGCGGATATAGTACTTCTCCCACGGGTCCTCATTGCAGTTTACCGAGATGGACACAGCCTTTGCGTAGTCGCACACAGAGCCGCCGCCGACGGCGAGAATGAAGTCGGCCTTGGCGTCACGGGCGCGCTGAACGCCCTCGTACAGCTTATCCACTGTGGGGTTTGGCATTACGCCCGCGTCCTCATACACCGTTTTGCCGCACTCGTTGAGCGCCGCAACCACCTTATCGTAGATGCCGTTCTTTTTTATCGAGCCGCCGCCATAGACGAGCAATACGTTTTTGCCGTATTTGGGAAGCTCCTCCTTTAAGCCGTTTAACGCGTCCTTGCCGAAATAGAGCTTTGTGGGGTTGCAGTAAGTGAAATTGCCTAACATAATATCTCCTTAAAATGCGCCGCTCAGGTTTTACGGCGCGACAAATTTATATTTTTATGGCACACACGGAGGCATATGCCCCTTTTGCGCCATGCTCGGTAATAATATAAACTATTAAGTTAACTTTAAGTCAATATATTCAACAAAATTTAAGTTAAAAATTTTGTGAAACTGCTGCCAAAGCAAAAGTTTTCCTTTTAGCGGAAGAGGCTTAAAGTCACCTGAACCTGCCCGCGGCCGACTTGCAGAAGTTCGCGCAAGGCTCCTTGAGAAAGCCCCTCTATTCTGCCGAGCGGGGTGTACGCCCACGTGTTGCCGCCGTAAAAGATGACGACATTATCGCCCTGATAGAGCACCACGTCGCCGGGAACGACCGATATATGCGTATCCGTGCGCGGCAACGAAAAGCCGAGCTCACCCACCTTTTCAAATCCGCCGTAGTCGTCTGCGGTATACACGATATCGCCCTCTGCAAGGCGGTCTTTAAGTTCGCGCGCGGCGTCGCTCAAGGCGAGCCGAATTGCGGCGCTCTCTTCCCCTATCTTAATATAGATGACCATATTTTCCTCCGCGGGCCCGCTTTCTTGCAATCCTGCAGCACAGCCCGCAAACAGAACAGCCGCAAGCATGACCAAATAGCAGACAATCAATTTTATTTTTGTGAACATTTTTAATCTATCGTTTTTATAATTTTAGCTGGCACTCCCGCCGCTACCGTGTTTGCGGGGATGTCCTTCGTTACCACCGCGCCGGCAGCTATTACGGCGTTGTCGCCCACTGTCACGCCGGGAAGAATGGTCGCATGCGCGCCAACCCATACGTTTTTGCCGAGCGTCACCTTTGCGGGGGTCATGCTGCCGCGGCTATTTGGCGACAAATCATGATTCAGCGTAGCTATCACCACCTGGTGGCCGATGAGGCACCCGTCGCCGAACTCTATACCGCCCTGGTCCTGAAAGCAGCAACCCGAATTTATAAATACGTTTTTGCCTATCTTTATATTTTTGCCGAAGTCTGCGTAAATCGGCGGGAACAATCCGAAACTTTTATCCACCTCATACCCGACAAGCTCCGACACGAGAGCGCGAATCTCTTCGGGCGTGTGATAACCGCAATTGATCTCTCCCGTTATCCTCATGGCCTCCTGCGCGGCCGAATGCATCAGCAGGTGTTTATCGCCTCCCGCCTCTATGTGCTCGCCCCTCGCCGTGCAGGTTTTATACTCTTCTATTGTCATTTTGTCCTCCCGTCTGTTTACGATATTATTATAATTGCGCCGCTTTAAATATGTCAAATACCTATATTTAATACAGCACCATGCTTGACAGGCATATTGACTTACTGTTATAATCAAGAAAATTAAACGGTGGTATTTGTATGGAACTAAGGGAACTTAAATACTTTCTGGCGGTGGCGAACGAGGGCAGTATTTCGGGCGCAGCGGAGGCGCTGTTCATAACCCAGCCCAGCCTTTCGCGCCAGATGCAGAACCTTGAGCGCGAAGTGGGCGGCGCGCTGTTTGACCGAGGAAACAGGAAGATTACGCTGACCGAGCGCGGCAAACTGTTGAAAAAGCGGGCCGAGGAGATGCTGGAGCTCTACGGCAAGACGGTGAGCGAAGTGAGCGCGCCCGAACAGAGCGTGAGCGGCGAGGTGTATATAGGCGGCGGGGAGTCGCCCGCGGTGAAGAGCGTGATACGCGCCGCTCTCAAGGTGCAGCGCGAATACCCCGAGGTAAAGTTCCGCTTTTTCAGCGGCGACGCGCCATCCGTGATCGAAAGGCTCGACAAGGGGCTTCTGGACTTCGGCATAGTGCTCGACGCCGAAAATATTTCGGAATACCGCACGATGAGACTGCCTCAGGCCGACCGTTGGGGCGCGATAATGAGGCGCGACTGCCCGCTTGCGGAGCGTGAATTTGTAACTCCGGACGATTTAAAAGGCAGGCCGCTGATATGCTCCGACCAATCCTTTGCAAAGGGGCTTATATCGCGCTGGATGTGCGGCGGAGAGATCGATGTGGTGGCGACGTATAACCTGTTATACGTAGGCTCGCAGCTGGCGGAAGAGGGCGCGGGGATAGCGATAAGCCTTGACGGCATAATAAACACCGAGAATACCGGCCTGGTGTTCAAAAAGCTGGAGCCTCCGCTCGAAACGCATGCCGACGTAATATGGAAGAGATATGCTGTATTTTCTAAGCCCGCCGCGCTGTTTCTGGCCGCGCTGAAAGAGGAACGCAAATAAAAATTGTTAAATACCGCTTAAATAAGGCGTTTTTTGACAATATAACTGTTTAGCTGCCATAAAACGCGGAGGGCGGCGCAAATTATGCGCCGCCCTCCGCGTTTTAAATCAAAGAGCGTGAATATGGTTTAATCTTTCTGTTTAGACTTTAAAATCTTTTCGAACACAACGCCGTAGAAGTGCTCGGGCTGAGTGGCGCGTAGACAGTCCTGCACGAACACCGAGGCCTTATCCGCCGCCTCTTCGAGCGACTTGCCCGCAAGGTACTCGGCCGTGAACACCGAGGCGAAAATATCGCCCGTGCCGTGCGAGCTCTTGGGCAGCTTTTCGCCCATCACATAGGAGATCTTGTCCCCCCTCTTTATGGCCTCGCCTATCTTTCCGCCGAGCTCCACGCCCGTGACCACGGCGACGGCGCCCGTCAGCTTTGAGAGGGCGGCCAGCACCTCCTCCACATACGCCCTGTCGTACTCCGTCTTATACTCTATGCCCGTCAGGAAGCACGCCTCGGTGAGGTTGGGCAGAATTATGTCTGCCCTGCGGATAAGGCGGGCCATGCCCTTTACATACTCCATGTCGAACCCGCCGTACAGCTTGCCGTTGTCGGCGAACACGGGGTCGATTATCACGAGGGCGCCCTCTTCGGAGAACTCGTTGAAGGCGCGCTCCGAGAGGTCCATGAGCGAGGCCTTGCCGAGATATCCAAGCAGAAAGACGTCAAACTTAAAGCCGTTGGCACTCCAGTTTTTATAGATATTGTCTACCTCGGGCGTTAAATCGAGGTAGCTCCACTGTTTGAACATGGTGTGATTTGAGAGCACCGCCGTGGGCAGAACGCACGTTTCTACGCCGTAGGCCGAGAGTATGGGCAGGGCCACGGTGAGCGAGCACTGCCCCACGCACGAGAGATCCTGAATAGTGAGAATTTTTTTATCCATTGCCGTTATCTCCTTGAGAGAAATTTTATTCTGATTTTTAACATGGCGCGAAGCATTTAAGCCTGTACCGCGCTGCATAGTAACAATTATACCAGCATCTGATATTAATGTAATACCCAGATAAAGTAATTTTTTTAATACCAGACGATGAGTTCAGATAATAATATCGCGGCGGCGGCAATTTTTTTGCCGCCGCCGCAAAGCGCCGTTCAGAAACCAAAAATTTTACTATTTTTTTACAACTTTATGCCCTATTTTTTTACAACCTCGCGCTATACTATAACCGATGCGTGAGCAAGAGAAGCCCTCTTGTTCAAAAAAATCCTTTTTTTCTCCCCGTAAGGCCGCCATTATCGGCGGCCTTACGGCATTCAGGAAAAAAACTCCCGCGGAGATACTTGAAGTTACATAATCCGCCATGCAGCGTGATTTTTCCCGCAACGTGCAACGGGGCGGCAAAAATCCTTTTTTTCTCCCCGTAAGGCCGCCGTTATCGGCGGCCTTACGGCATTATTATTTATTCACAAAAATTTAGAGCGGGCCGCGCGCTAAATTTTTCGTGAGTTTAAGGAACCCAGTTCCTCTTCGCGCGACCATTAAACGCCCACAATTATATAGTCGCGCGAATTCACCTTAGGTGAGCCCGCTTACGCGGCAAATTGTGACGAGCGGCATATTCATAGAACAGCGGACACCCGCTGTTCGTGTGCCGCGGAGAG
>DVHB01000022.1 GCA_018712405.1 Candidatus Coproplasma stercoripullorum | reverse complement strand
AAATTAAATTCAAAATAAATTCACTTTTAATTCCCGTCGGAAAACGGCGGGAATTTTTTGAGGGCGACTATGATTCCCACATTTGTTGAAGGACAATTCGACGTCGTCGTAGTGGGCGCGGGGCACGCAGGATGCGAGGCAGCGCTCGCCTGCGCGCGCACAAATCTTAAGACGGTTATGCTGACTCTGAACCTTGACAGCATAGCTTTTATGGCGTGCAATCCCTCGATAGGCGGCACAGCTAAAGGACACCTTGTGCGCGAGATCGACGCTCTCGGCGGCGAGATGGGCATTAACGCCGACAAAACCGCCCTTCAGATGCGCATGCTGAATATCGGCAAGGGCGCGGCGGTACAGTCGCTCAGGTGCCAGTCAGATAAAAACGCCTACCACGCCGAGATGAAGCGCACGCTCGAGCACACCGAAAACCTGAGAATCGTTCAGAGCGAAGCGGCCGAGATACTCGTAAAAGACGGCAAGGTGTGCGGCGTTAAGACGACGTACGGCGGCGTGTTTTACTGCAGGGCGGCAATACTTGCCACGGGCGTATATCTGAACGCCGAGACGATAACGGGCGACGTTATACAAAAGAGCGGCCCCAACGGCTTTGCCCCCGCCACCGCCCTCACCAAAAATCTGATGGAGCTCGGCTACAGCGTGCGCCGCTTCAAGACGGGCACTCCCGCCCGCCTCGACGGGCGCACAGTACATTTCGACGAGTGCGAAGTGCAGTACGGCGACGACGATGTTTTGCCCTTTTCGTTCATGACCGAGGAGCACGTAGAGAATAAACTGCCCTGCTACCTCACTTACACAAACGCACAAACGCACAAAATAATCACCGACAACCTCGACCGCTCGCCGCTGTATAACGGCACGATACTCTCCACGGGGCCGCGCTATTGTCCCTCCATCGAGACCAAGGTGGTGCGCTTTGCCGACAAAGAGAGGCATCAACTGTTTTTAGAACCCGAAGGAGCGGACACTCTGGAGGTATATGTGCAGGGCATGAGCTCCTCCCTCCCCCACGACGTTCAGCGCGACATGTATCACTCGGTGAAGGGGCTGGAGGACTGCGATATAATGCGCTACGCATATGCGATAGAGTACGACTGCATCGACACGCTCGATATCTATCCCACCCTTGAGTTCAAAAAGGTCGAGGGGCTGTATACGGCGGGGCAGATAAACGGCACCTCGGGCTATGAGGAGGCGGCTGCGCAGGGCCTTATGGCGGGGCTGAACGCAAGCCTGAAGCTACGCGGCAAAGAGCCGCTTATCTTGGGGCGCGACGAGGCGTATATAGGCGTTCTCATAGACGACCTTGTGACCAAGGGCACCGACGAGCCCTACCGCATGATGACCTCCCGCGCGGAGCACAGGCTGGAGATAAGACAGGATAACGCCGACTTCCGCCTGACGCAGAAGGGGTACGACTGCGGGCTTGTGAGCGAGGAGAGGTACCAAAAATATCTTGCAAGGAAGGCCGAATACGAAGATGCGCTGAAAGACCTTGAAGAGCGCGTGCCCGCAGGGAAAGCCGACGAATTTTTGAAGACCATCGGCTTCGAAGGCACCGGGAAACCCCTCACATATGCCGATCTTATCCGCCGCGGGGCGACTTTGAAGCAGATAGAGAATGCATTCCCCGTACTTAAAAACTGCGGAGCGAGCGCTGCTCAGTCTGCGGAAATATATATAAAATACGAAGGATATTTAAAAAAAGGGCTGGAGCAGATAGCGCGCGCGCGCAAGCTCGAAGAGAAGAAACTGCCGAATGACATCGACTACATGAAGATAGAGGGCCTGAGGCTTGAAGCGCGCGAAAAGCTGAACAAGATAAGGCCGGCCTCATTGGGACAGGCGTCGCGCATTTCGGGCGTAAACCCGGCAGATATCGCAGTTTTAATACTCTATTTAAAGTAGTTCACAAAAATGCCGAGATTGGCGTGAGACGTTGCGGAGCAGACCAACGAGGCCGGGGCGACCGCGCCGTCGCACGAAAATTCCGCCTGAAACATGTTTTACTTGGAACGATTTGAAATTAGTCGCAAAAACTTATCAGCGAGCTGAACCCGCATTACGGCATTATTAATTAAACAATCCGCAAAAATTCCCGCTTTTTCCGGCGGGAATTTTTTATTTCGTGGCGCATAAAAAAATTACATTAAAATTATTAAAAAAATTAATAAATTAAATATTATTTATTTCGACATTATTTTTTATAACATAATAAATTGCGCGCGCATATCCCCGCTATAATTGCAGTATGCCATTTAAAATTAATGTTAAAAGCGCGTTTTTATATCTGATTTTTGCCGCTTTATGCGTGTTTTTGAACGGCGCGTCGAGCGGAGTGCCCCTCTCTTTGGGGCTGTATTTTTCGCTGCTTGTCTGCGGCGGAAATCTTATCGCCGCGCCTGTTATATACATAGCCTGCTCCGCAGTGCACGTCAGCCTTGCCGCCTTTTTGTGCGCGCTTGCCGAGGCCGCCCTTCCCCTTGCCGTCACATTTTTCTACCGCCGCACGGGCCGCAAGATCAGATACGAGGCGGCGCTGTTTTTTATCGTCTCGCTGGCGCCGTTCATCGCCTTTTCAGACTGGGACGCGCCTGCGCTGGAGCTGCTCGGCAGCCCCTACCTCTCGCGCGCGGTCGCCGCGGCCGTAGTTTCGCTCGCCTTTCTGTTTTCTTACAAGAGCATATACGCCTGCATATTCCGCCTGGGTCGGTGCAGACTGAAGGAGGACGAATTATTCTCATTCGCCGTGATATGCGTGCTCGCGGGCACCGGGTTTTTGAACCTTGCGGGGGAACTTGCCTACTGCGCGCTCGCCGCGCTGATCATAAGCCTTGCAGTGCGCTTTTTTAAAGGTCCCGCCGCCCTCTTGGCAGCACTCGCCGCGGGGCTGCCGCCCTCTTTCGCCGCACTAAACTTAACTCCTCTGACGGTATGCCTGTGCGTATGCGCGGCATCGCTCTTATTTTCTCGCGCGGGCAGGTTTGCGCCGCCGCTGTGCGTGGCCGTGCTGCTGTGCGCTTACGGATACTTTGCAGGCTGGTACTCCTCCCTCACCCTCGCCATAGTACGGGCAGCGGCAATCGCGCTGTGCTGCGCTCTTGCCGCCGTTCCGTCGGAAAAAAAGCTTACGTCCCTCATGGACGCCCTCACGGTCAAAAAATCGCTCTCTGACACGGCAATAAACCGCGAGCGCGAGCGTACGGGCGAAAAATTGTTTAAAATGAGCGACGTGTTCCGCGAGGTGGAGTGCGCCTTTAAGGACATGGACGAGACCGCAGACGAGACGGGCGCGAAGAAGCGCGTGGTTGCAGAGCTGAAAGAGCAGCTGTGCAAGACGTGCGAAAAGCGCGCGCGGTGCGAAAAAAGCGTAGTTTACAAGGGCTTTTACAGCCTTGTGGACGCAGGCACTATGAAGGGCAAAGTCAATCTTATCGACTTGCCGCCGGCGATAACGCAGAACTGCATAATCCCTACCGAGGTAATAAAGGCGCTCAACGGACTGCTCGTGGAATACCGCCGTTTTATGACCGAGGCCGAGAACGCACGCGCGGGGCGGCAGCTGCTCGCAGAGCAGGCAAAGGGAATTTCCGCCGTTCTTAAAAACAACGCCGTGGAACTCTGCCGCACGAAACGTTCGGAGGAGAACGGGCGGGGCATAGTGCGCGCTCTGGAAGTTGCAGGCATCGCCTGTCCCGAGGCCTATTACAGCGCCGAAACCGACGAAATTTATGCCGTATTGGTGGGAGATATCAACATTGCCGCCGTCTGCGCCGCAATCGCCCGCGCTACGGGAAGGACGTATATGCTCAAAGACAAGACCGATCTCGGCGGCGAAAAACGGTGTTGCGTGTTCTGCCGTCCGCCGAAATACGACGCTGTGTTCGGCGTGGCCGCCGTGAAAAAACGGGGCGAAGCCGCCTCGGGCGATACGCATTCCGTGATACGGATAAACGAGCACAGATTTCTGATGGCGCTCTCCGACGGAATGGGCAGCGGCGAATACGCGCGCAAGGTATCGCGTACGGCGATATCGCTGATAGAGGCCTTCTACCGCGCGGAAATGCCCGAGGGCACGGTGCTGAGCACGATAAACAGGCTTCTTTCTTTTTCGCGCGAAGAGCGGTTCGCCTGTATCGACATATGCTCGGTCGATCTGAATACGGGCGCGGCGGAGTTTGTGAAGATAGGTTCGCCCATAGCGCTGATACTGCGCGGCGACGGCATAAAAGTGCTCGAGGGCGAGAGCCTGCCGCTGGGCATATTGGACAGCCTGCGCCCCACAGTTTCGACCGACACGCTTGAGGACGGCGACATGCTCATATTTATGAGCGACGGCATAACCTCCGCCTTTTCGTCCACGCCCGAGCTTGCAGAGTTTTTGCGGCCGCTTAAACCTTTAAATCCGCAGAACCTTGCCGACAAACTGCTTGAAGGCGCGCTTGCGCGCACCAAGGGCAAGGCCGAAGACGACATGACCGTGCTTTGCACCCGAATTTTTGCGATAAACAACGTCGCCGAAGCCGAAACCGGAGCCGCCGCATTGCAATAAAAAGCTTTAAATTATTTTTATAACATGTGTTGCACAAAAACCGCATTATACCGCGCAAAAGTGCCGCGGGCGGACAAACTGTCCGCCCGCGGCTTCAATTTAACTTTTTATCTTAATTTATTTCAGCTTGCTGCTGTGCGGTTTGCGCCGCAACAAGCTTTTTAATTAAAACTTATCAATCACTCCCTTCCGCTCGTCTTTACGGCGCCGCGCAGCCACGCCGCGACCCTGCGCGAAGGGATAGACTGCAACCTGAACTTCCAGTTGCCCGAAGATGTCGAGGGGGTATTCATGCGGGCGGAATTATCCAGCCCGAGGATATCCTGTACGGGCACGACGCACAGCACCGACTTTGTGCCGAGCGCGCACTTTACCAAAGCCTTGGCGGCGTCTTGCCGCGAGACCACGGGGTAGCTTATACCCTCATATTTGAGCGCCGCGCGCAGCATTTTACGGAATGAAACAAAGCGCTCTTCGCTCATCTCCATGATGAAGCCGAGGGCGGTGTCGTTATCGTGCGTGCCCGTGTATGTGACCGAATTTTCGCCTATATTCTGCGGCAGATAGTCGTTATCCTTGTTGCCGTCGAAGGCGAACATCATTATCTTCATGCCGGGGAAGCCCGTCTTATCGCGCAGGGCTATTACGCCGTCGTCCATGACGCCGAGATCCTCGGCGATTATTTTAACGTCGCCCAGCTCGCGCGAAGCCGCCTCGAACAGCTTGGTGCTGGGGCCTTCGCGCCACTCGCCCGTCTCGGCCGTATGGGCGCTTTCAGGTATGGCGTAGAACCTGTCGAACCCGCGGAAGTGATCGATGCGCACTATGTCGTACAGCGTGCAGGCGTGCTTTATGCGCCCCGTCCACCATGCAAAGTTCTCTCTCTCGTTTGCCGCCCAGTCATAGAGCGGATTGCCCCACAGCTGCCCCTTTGCCGAAAAATAATCGGGCGGAACGCCCGCAACTTCGGTGGGGTTGAGGTCCTCGTCCAGAAGGAATAGCTCGGGGTGCGCCCAAACGTCGGACGAATCATCCGCTACATACAGCGGGATATCGCCCACGAGCTGTATGCCCTTTTTGTTGGCGTAAGACTTGAGCGCCCTCCACTCGTTTGCAAATTCAAACTGCAGAAACTGCCAGAAGCAATACTCGTTTTTATATACGTTCTGCCGAAGCTCGGATATGGCGAGCTCCTCTTTGAACTTATAGGCGCGCGGCCAGTCGCGGTAGGTGCCGCCGTATATAGATTTCAGCGACATGAACAGCGCGTAGTCGTCGAAGGCGCCGCTTTCAACAAACTTTTTAAATGCCCTGTCGTTTATGTTGAACCGCGCATATGCCAGCCTCAATGTGGCATATCTGCGCCTGTACAGCTCGCCGTAGTCGATGTCGCCCTCGGGCATTTCGGCCTCTCTGAGCTCCTCCTCGGTGAGCAGCCCGCGCCCGCACAGGGTGGGCAGGTCGATAAAATAGGGGTTGCCCGAATTGCAGCACACCGACTGGTAAGGCGAATCTCCGTAGCCCGTCTGCACGAGCGGCAGTATCTGCCAGTATTTTACCTTGCTCCTCTCAAGGAAGTCGACAAATTCATAGGCCTCTTTGCCGAGCGAGCCTATTCCGTATTTGCCCGGAAGCGACGATACATGGCACAAAATGCCCGTGCCGCGCGTCAATTTACTCTTCATTTTTTTAACCTTAGCGTGTATGAATATTAATTAATTTAAGGATATATAAGGGGTAATTGTTTATTTTGCAAGCAAAACCTTAATTCTTTGCATTGCCTCTGCAGTTACTTCCTTGCTGCCGAAGGCGGTGAGGCGGAAAAAACCCTCGCCGTTCACGCCGAAGCCCGCGCCGGGCGTGCCGACGACCTGGGCGTTCTCTAAAAGATAGTCGAAGAACTCCCAGCTGCTCATGCCGTCCGGACACCTGAGCCAGATATAGGGCGAGTGTTCGCCGCCCGTGAACCAGACGCCGAGCTCCCTCAAGGTGTTTGCGATGACTTTGGCGTTTTCTTCATAATATGCAAGATTTTCGGCGATTTGTTTGCGCCCCTCGGGCGTGAACACCGCCGCGGCGGCGCGCTGAACGATGTAGGGCACGCCGTTGAACTTGGTGGTCTGGCGCCTGAGCCACATTTTATTGGCCGAGAGGCCGTCCTTTTTTATGGCCTCGGGTACGACGGTGTAGCCGCAGCGCGTACCCGTGAAGCCCGCCATTTTAGAGAACGAGCAGAACTCTATGGCGCAGGTCTTTGCACCCTCCACCTGGTATATAGATTTTGCGAGGGCATCGTCCTTGATAAAGCACTCATAGGCGGCGTCATACAAAATCACGGCGCCCTTTTTGTTGGCGTAATCCACCCACTCTTTGAGCTGCGCCCTGGTGTAGGCCGCGCCCGTGGGGTTGTTGGGCGAGCAGATATATATCAGGTCACAGTCCACCGAATAATCGGGCATGGGCAAAAATCCGTTTTCTGCCGTGGCGTTGGCATAGATTATTTTGCGGCCGGCCATGACGTTGGTATCGACATATACGGGATATACGGGGTCGGGCACGAGCACGACGTTATCCTGCGAAAAGATATCCAGAATGTTACCCAGGTCTGACTTGGCGCCGTCAGAGACGAAGATCTCATCGTTTTCAAGCTGCGCGCCGCGCTCAGCGTAGTAAGCGGCGATGGCGTCCTTTAAAAAGCCGTAGCCCTGTTCGGGGCCGTAGCCGCGGAAGGTCTCTTTCTTGCCCATCTCGTCGACGGCTGCATGGAGAGCAGAAATGACTGCGGGGGCGAGCGGGAGCGTTACGTCGCCTATGCCGAGGCGCAGAACGCTCTTTTCGGGGTGTGCGGCCTGGTACGCGGCCACCTTTTTTGCAACGGTAGAAAACAGATAGCTGTCGTTTACGTTTGCGTAATTTGTGTTGAGATTCATATTTTTACCCTTCAAAAATTTTTTATAGATTGATAAATACGGCAGATAGTTGCGGCATATATGGGGGTCAATTGTAAAAAATGCAATAAAATTCCCGCAATATATGAACGCGCCGCACCGCAAGCGGTGCGGCGCGTTATTTCACCGTAATATGACCGTGATATTATTTGCTGTGTTTTTTATTGTATCTTACTGCCGCGGAAATAAATTCACGGAACAGCGGATGCGCCGACTGAGGGCGCGACTTGAACTCAGGATGGAACTGCACGCCCACATAGAAGTCGTTTGCGGGTATCTCCACCGCCTCGACCAAAAGCCCGTCGGGCGAAGTGCCCGCAATCTTCATGCCCTTTTCCTCCACCTCTTTGCGGAATTCGTTGTTGAACTCATATCTGTGGCGGTGACGTTCGGAGACCTCGTCCTTGCCGTAGGCCTTTTTCATCTTTTCGCCTATCACCTTGCAGGGGTATGCGCCCAGGCGCATGGTGCCGCCCATCTTTACGCCGTGCTGGTCGGGCATGAGATCTATAACGCAGTGCGCGGAATCGGGATCGAACTCCGAGGAGTTGGCGTCCTTATAGCCGAGCACGTTGCGGGCAAACTCTATGACCGCCGTCTGCATGCCAAGGCAGATACCCAGGTACGGCACGTCATTTTCGCGCGCGTATTTTGCGCACAGTATCTTGCCCTCTATGCCGCGGTTTCCGAAACCGCCGGGCACCAGAATGCCGTCGACGTCGCCTATGGCCTCGGCTATGTTCTCCTCGGTGAGAACCTCGCTGTCCACCCACTTTATGTCGACTTTGGCCGCATTTTCATAGCCGGCGTGCGCAAGCGCCTCGGCCACCGAGAGATAGGCGTCGTGCAGCTGCACATACTTGCCGCACAGCGCTATCCTGACCGTCTTGTCGCGCGCGGCAATACGGGCAAGCATCTTGTTCCACTCCGTGAGGTCGATTACGCGCGGGTCGAGCTTGAGTCTTTCGCACACTATCTGCGAGAAGTTGCTCTCTTCAAGCATTATGGGCGCCTGATACAGGACGGGAAGAGTGAGATTTTCGATGCAGCACTCGGGCGCAACGTTGCAGAACATGGATATCTTAGTGCGCACATCCTTCGGCATATGCGCATCGACGCGCGCAATTATGATATCGGGAGAGATTCCCATGCCCTGCAGCTCCTTTACGGAGTGCTGTGTGGGTTTGGACTTGAACTCCTCCGAGCCCGAGATGTAGGGCACCAGAGTTACGTGGATAAAGCAGCAGTTGTCGCGGCCGACTTCGCGTGCGACCTGCCTTATCGCCTCGATAAAGGGCTGGCTTTCGATATCGCCTATCGTGCCGCCTATCTCGGTTATGACCACATCCGCGCCCGTCGTCTTGCCCACGTTGTATATGAACGTTTTTATCTCGTCGGTAATATGCGGGATGACCTGCACCGTCTGGCCGAGATATTCGCCGTTGCGCTCCTTGTTCAAAACGTTCCAGTAAACCTTGCCAGTGGTGAGGTTGGAGTATTTATTCAGGTTTTCGTCGATAAACCTCTCGTAGTGGCCCAGATCGAGGTCGGTTTCGGCGCCGTCGTCGGTGACGAACACCTCGCCGTGCTGGTAGGGGCTCATCGTGCCGGGGTCGATATTGATGTAGGGGTCGAGCTTCTGCGAAGCCACCTTATAGCCCCTGCACTTTAAAAGTCTGCCGAGCGAAGCGGCGGTTATGCCCTTGCCGAGACCGGAGACCACGCCGCCTGTTACGAAAATGTATTTTGTCATAAAAGATTTCTCCCCTCCCGCACACGGCGGGCTTGCTTGCCGCAAATGTAAATTCGATTTCATACATTATAACACACCGCCCGCGTTTAGGCAAATACCTGCAACACTTAAAAAATTTAATTTTTAAATGTACTCCGTCTCACGCCCGCCACATCCGCAGGGGAAGATGATGCCGCATAAAGGCGCCCTTGCTAAAGGGAGCTGGATTGCGATAGCGTAAGCGAAAGCAAGACTGAGGGATATATATGATTACGTGCAGGCAAAATGTTCAGTTTAAGCCGCATTATAACTGCAGGAGTATAAAGCGTTTTCGCTTAACATTGAGCTATCGTTAGTCGTATATATCCCTCCGTCACGGTCTCGCTTTGCTCGTCCGCGCCACCTCCCTTTGGCAAAGGAGGCTCCAATGCGGTAGCAAATTTATCTGCGCTCGTGGCAACGGCTCGCGCAGGTGGTAAAGTCGCCCCGCGGACGATTTGTCCGCGGGGCGGGATACCGTAAAGGGCGCGGCAAAACTTGCCGCGCCCTTTAAAAATATTCTCTCTGCTTTATTTAAATTTCGATCTCGCCGGTGAACACAAGCTCGGCGGGGCCCTCCATATATACCGTGCTGTCGGTATAGGTTATGCGCAGCTCGCCGCCCAAAAGAAAGACGGAAATTTCGGAATTTTTTTGGCAACAGCCGTTTAATACCGCCGCCACGGCCGAGGCGCATGCGCCAGTACCGCAGGCCAGCGTTTCGCCGCTGCCGCGCTCCCATACGCGCATCTTGAGCCTGTTTTTATCGATCACGCGAACAAATTCGGTATTTATCCTCTCGGGGAAGGCGGGGTGCCGCTCAAACAGCGGGCCGAAGTGCTCCAGGCCCACGGTGTCGGGGTCGGCAAACACCACGCAGTGCGGGTTGCCCATCGACACCAAAGTTGCGCCGAAAGTCTTGCCGTCAACCTCTATGGGGACGTTCACCACGGTTTCTCCGCTGTACGTGCTGGGAATATCCTCGCCGCGCAGCACGGGCGCGCCCATATCCACGCGCGCCGAGCGCACTTTACCGTCCGCGCCCTTGTTGAGCGCGAGCGTCTTTACACCCGAGAGCGTTTCGATCTTAACGCTGTCACCCTTCACATACCCGAGGTCGTGCGCGAGCTTGCCCACGCAGCGTATACCGTTGCCGCACATTTTTCCCTCGGAACCGTCGAGGTTGAACATGCGCATGCGGCAGTCGGCGATATCCGACGGGCACAGAAGTATTATGCCGTCGCCGCCTATGCCGAAGTGGCGGTCAGAAAGGCGCACGGCGAGTTCTTCGGGATTATTCAAGGGCTCTTTCATGCAGTCGAAATAAATATAGTCGTTGCCTATGCCCTGCATTTTATAAAATTTTCTTAGCATAAAAATCTCTCTCAATGGCCGCAAAATTCAAATTGGTGCGGCACTATGCCGCAACTAACGGGGGGTAATCCGATCAACGCTACTCTTTACGCAAAGGGTAGCTATATTGCGGAATATATTTTAAAATAAATTATGTCGCAAGGCTTACCGCCGTAAAGTTCAGCGAGCCGGCGCGAGCGAACTTTACATGGATTAACTTTTCGCCATAGCAAGTTTAAAAATCATTATGTTCGGAAAAAGAGCAGGCGAATTTAGTTCGCCGATACCT
>DVHB01000021.1 GCA_018712405.1 Candidatus Coproplasma stercoripullorum | reverse complement strand
GGCGCAGATAAATCTGCGCCCCGCCGCTGACATTATTTTTGCCGAATACGGACGCCAATATGCCCGAACTATTTGCGAGCCGCGCCTCACTTCTTCTCTTTTTTGGTTTCGGGCTTGTCGGCTTCGGGCTTTGAGGGCTCCGCCTTTACAGGTTCAGCCTTTTCAGGTCCGCCGTCGGCCTTTTCTGCGGGCTTGTTCTCAGTGGCGGCAGTAGTTATTTTTATCGACTTCAGATCGGCAAGCGATTCGTTGACAAACAGGCCGATGACCATGAGCGCAATGCCTGATATGAGAAACAGTATGCCGAAAATAAGTCCCGCAACATAGCTGCCGTAAGGACCTGCAATACAACAGAAAACCGCGATGAGTATGAGGCCGAGGCCGCAGAGCATGATTTTAAGTCCCTTCATAAAATTCCTCCTGAAATTTGGGGCTGCCGGGGCGCATATGCGGGTAGAAACCGGCTGCCGCCCGACAGATATATGTAATTATATTATAATGCAAAAATCGCTCATGGCAACTGTTATTTTAAAAAAAAGCCGAATATAGGGCAAAATTTTACATTTTTTTACATTCCGGATGTAATTATGCAATAAAAAAAGCGCCGGCACGGCGAAAATCGTACTATTTAAGAACGAAAACGGCGGCCGCGCAGGCGCTTATTGAATTTGCAATTTGAATTTTACGCTTTATCCGCTTTATCCTCTTCGGCGGCGGGGACTTGGCCGCTTTCTGCTGCCGCGGCCGTCTTACCGGTCGAAACGGCGCGGGCGTGTACGGGGGACGTGAATACCTTTACGCCGCGCTTGCGCAGCCTGTTCACTGCGATGAACAGGGGAATGCCGAGCGCATATACCCACACAGCCTCGGTGAGCGCCATGGCGCCCACTTCCACCCAATACACCACGTCGGGAGTGCCCGCAAGTATCCACACCGCGGGGACTATAAAGGCGTTTAAAACGACGGGGAATATGCCGCCGATACCCACTTTGAGCACATTGCTTTTGAACACTATGCCGCAGATATAGGTGAAAAACGCCGCAAACAGCGTTGCAAGGCTGCCCAAAAATATGTCGGGCACGCCGTAGAGAGAGATTGCGTTTGCCAGCATGCAGCCGATATAGAGGGCGGGCACGCTTTCGGGGAAGAACAGCGGCAGAATGGTGAGCGCCTCTGTTGGTCTGATCTGGAAGGGGCCGTATGCAAGGCCTCCATTGATGCCGAACAGCCAGGTGACAACCGCATACACGGCGGCTATAACGCCCGCTCGGCAGAGCATCTTGGTGTTCCAGTGCGAAAAATCGTTCGCAATGCTTTTGAATAAATTTTTCATCTTGTTTTTGCTGACTACGGCACAGTATCTTTCTGTTCAGGTAAAAATATGTACAAAAGGGGCGCACATATCCTTAAACAAACAAAAAATCGGGACGGCACAGAACCGTCCCGAACAATACTTAGTCAGTATTCTCCTTCGGTTTTTGATTAACCGAATCAGAAACAGCAACCTATACGCGCAGAGCGGCACCTTTTAAGCGCCTTAAAGCTCATCCTCTTTGCAATACCGCCACGGGTATTGCCGCATCGTCTTCGCCTTAATTCATCTTAAAATGCGCTCGTCTGCGTGCTACGCAATTATAAGCTCATAATCAATATAAAAGTGGCACAACGCCGAAATTATTCGCTTATAATCGTATCATTGCTGTTCTGCTTCGGTTTTCGGAAGTGTTGAGCCGAAAACCTTCCGCATCACGCCGCAAAGCGGCGGTGAAAATTAAGTTGTGGCTGTTTTTATAGTGCGGTGAAGAATATAAACCCTTCCGTCACGCCTGCGTTACACTTCGGCATGACACATCCCCTTAAAAAGTGGATGCTTTATTGCGGAATTTTCACCGCAGCAAACACGTAAATAATAACTTCAGAGAAACGAGCAAGACAAGGCGCGCGAGCATTTACGACGGGGAGCGTACTTTGGGCGTACGTGACCCGAGGAAAGCGGAGCGCAACACAGTATTGCGAAGTTTATATGAAGTTTTTGTTACTCTTTATCTTCATCTTTGGAGCTATTGGCGCCGCTGTTGCCCAAATACGTCCCCAAATAGATCTGCTTCTTGCCCTTGGGCGCGGAGCTGCGGGGAGGGCGGGAAGAACGGTCGCCGTCGCGCCTCTCTCTCCTGTCGCCGTCGCGCTTGTCAAAACGGCGCTTATCGCCGAACTTTCTCTCGCCGTCGCGCTTGTCGCGGTTGAACTGCCTTCCGCCGCGGCTGTAATTCTTTTCGCGGCGCTCGTAGGGAACTTCATTCTTAGGAATGATTACCACCCTGCGCGCGGGCTCCTTTCCCTCGGATACGGTGGTGACTTCCTCGTTTGAGGCAAGTACGGAATGAACGACGCGGCGCTCGTAAGGGCTCATGGGTTCTAAAGCCACGCGCCTCCTCTTTTCAACGGCCTTCGCCGCCTTGGCAACCGCCACGCTTTTAAGCTTTTCCTCGCGCTGGGCGCGGTAATTTTCGCAGTCGACGGAAACCCTGCGGTATTCGTCCCTGCCGATATTGGCAACGGCGCCAGCAAGGCACTGAATCGCGTCGAGCACCTCTCCGCGGCGGCCGATGACAGCAGACGTATTCGTAGTTTTTATCTCAATTTCAATTTTTTCGCCGTCAGCTACAACTTCGTTGAAGGCAGGGATCTTTAGAATCTTTAACAGTCCGTCGATAAATGCAGCGGCGCGCTCGCTGTCGGAAGCCTTTTTAATTATTCTCACCTTTGCCTTTACCGAACCGAAGAGCTTGCGTTTGCCCTCTTCGAGTACTTCTATCTCGGCCTCTTCCCTGGTTATGCCGAGAGCTCTGAGCCCCTCTTCCGTGGCCTCTTCCACCGTTTTGCCGGTAAATACGTTTTCCATGCTTTCTTCCATTTTAATACTCCTTATCACCTTGTTTCAAGCGATTACTTTTTTGCCTTTTTACTCTTTTCGCCTTTTACAGGTTTTCTTAAATACCTGTCGAGTTCCTGCCTCTCCTCCAGCTTTTTGAACTTTACGTCGAGTACTTTATTTACAATAAGCGTCGTGAGGAAACTGTAAGTAGTGTTTACTATCATGTATATAGAGAACGCCGCACTGTAGAAGAACGAGAAGAAGCCGTATATTATGGGCATGAGTATGAGCATCCACTTGTTTGTGCGCTGACCGCTGCCGTCTACCGAGCCAAGCTCGTTCATGCTCTTCTGCATGCGCATAGAGAAGAACTGCGATAAAAACATCATTCCTATCGCCAGAACTATCAGAACAAAGTAACCGTTGTAGGTATCCTTTTCATCGGTAAGGTTATAGGTGACCTCGTTATAGCTCTCCTCATAGTTGGCAAGATTTGTTGCGCGGGAGAGCGAAGATACAAAGCCGTTGAAATCGGGAACTTCGCGGTTGAGCATGGAGTCGGGATACCAGATATTTCCGACCCAGATGAATCCCTGCTTATTCTCGCGGTAATATTCTGCCGAAGCCTGGCGGGCAAATCCCGCCATATAATTCTTTATCACGATAAACATATCGTTCTCGGTTTCGACATCTGCGGTGAGCTCGTCATACGGCGCGTCTATCTCATCGCGCCTGTTTGCTTCGTAATAACTTTCAAACCTGTCAAAATCTACAAGATAAACGGTTTCGCCGTCGGTATCTTCTGTTTCGAGCAAAAATCCGTCGGGATTTTCCGTTTCGTCGTACACATATTCCTGGGCGACGCCGTTATATGCCTCGACCATGCCGCGGTAGAGCTCGAGATTGGCGTACTGGGAATATGTTGAGAACTGGCTGAACACTACCATGAATATAACGAGGGAAACTATCGTAGGAATACAGATCCCCATCATGGAGTAGCCGTTCTTTTTATACAGCTCCATGACCTTCTGGTTATACATGTTTTTGTCGTTTGCGTACTGCTTCTGCAGCTTTTCCATCTGCGGACGCATGCGCTCCATGATAAGAGACTGCTTTTTGGTCTTGAACTTTGAAAACACGTCGAGCGGCATGACTATCGTCTTCAAAACGACGGTGAATATGATTACTCCGACGGCGGTTATACCGACGCCCTCGACAAGCCAGCGTATTATCTCGCCTATCCAGTTTAAAGTTATGGGGTCGAGCTGCTTTACCATGAAATCGATAAAGTTTTCAGATACACCCGAAATAGCTGCCAATAAATTCATTATAATAATTTTAGGCGGGGTTCAGAGCACCCACCTTACCTTGAAAAAATTTTCGTATGCGGGATCGTACCCGCCCCTGGTCAAAGGGTTGCAGCGCAATATGCGCCATGCGCCGAGAATTATACCCAGAATTACGCCGTTATTATTGATTGAACGCAGAGTATATTCCGAACAAGTGGGCGTAAACATGCACGTTCCGTGCGAAAGATGGCGCTGATAGAACACAATGAGCCGCATACATGCGATCTTAAGATACGGCCTGAAAACCGTGCGCCGCAATGTTTTGCATATTCTCTTTATGCGCGCGTTCATAACATCTTTTTAAAACAGCTTAAAAGCGACTTCTCAAACGCTCTGAGCGAGTATTCGTCCGCTGTCTTCGGTATGAGAATTACCGAAACAGGCGAAGAAAGACTTCCGCATGTGTTGAAAAAAGCCTGGCGCAAGAGCCTCTTTATTCTGTTGCGCTTTACGGCCTTGCCGTGTTTTTTTGACACGATGACCGCCATTTTAAGCTCTGCCGAGGGAACATATACCGCCGAAAGGCAGTTTGAAAATACTCTCTTCCCCTTTTTGAATATCTTCTGAATGTCGGTGTTTTTTTTAAGTCTTGAATATTTCATAAAAAACACCCCTTTCAGAATGAGTTAAAAGTTACTGCAAAAGAGCAGCCGTCGTTTTCCGCTCCGCGGCTGCGGTGAATAGCATGATATGACACTGCTATGGCAATATCCCACAGCATACGCGGCAACATGCTTTTAAAATTAATAACTCTGCGCAAGGCGAATTTTCCGCAGTAAAATGCAGCGCGACGGCTCGCGCGTTAAGCATTTTACAAGGAACAAATTTTCGCCATAGCAAGTTTAAGATTAATTATGCCGAGAAAAAGAGCAGGCGAATTTAGTTCGCCGATA
>DVHB01000020.1 GCA_018712405.1 Candidatus Coproplasma stercoripullorum | reverse complement strand
CCGGTGGCACCAGTAACTCCAGTACCGGTAGCACCCGTTGCGCCTATGGGGCCAGTGGGGCCAGTGGGGCCAGTGGGACCAGTCGGGCCGGTTACGCCCGTTGCGCCCGTTGCGCCGGTTACGCCCGTTGCGCCAGTACCTGTTGCACCCGTTGCGCCTGTGGGGCCGGTGGGACCCGTTGCGCCTGTGGGGCCTGTGGGGCCCGTTGCGCCCCTGGGCCCGGTGGGACCCGTGGGACCGGTTCTGTCGTAGATTACCTTTTCCACGACTATATCGGCCGCCCTGCAAACAGGGCGGCAATCATTATCAAAATTCATACATACCTCTTGTAAAACAGGCGCATCTGCGCCTATTAACATTATATGCAGGCCTGCTCCGCTTTGTCATTTTCGCACCCCCCTCCTTTCCCCCTCGCATGCGCTCCTGAAAATGCCGATTTTTTAGCCACGGCCGCAATACGTCCATACACCGCATGGCATTTATTTGACATTTTCGGGGATTTGATTATATAATTTTTCCATGAAAAAAAAGCCAAGAATAATTATTTCGGCAACAGCCGTTTTGCTCTGTGCCGCCGCTTTTGCGGTATTTTATTTCGCCCCCGTCAATCTTTCAAACGACGAACTTGAAAACGCACTGTGGCGGGATGCCCTTGCCCGTGCGGCCCTTACGGGCGCAATAGCAGGCGTGGCGGCGCTGTGCAACTACAACATATTTTTTGTGCGGGGCACACGCATGCGCGGCGCAGATTATCTATGGTGCCTGCCCTGTCTGGCCGTTGCGCTGGCAAACTTCCCATATTCGGCGCTTATTTCAGGGACGGCCGTCATCGAACGCGCCGACCTGCTGCCGGCGTTTATTTCAAAATGCCTGTTTATCGCAACGAGCGAGGAACTTCTGTTTCGCGGAGTGCTGCTCAGGTTGCTTGATGAAGTTTTTTCAGAAAGCTGTCACAAATTTTTGAAATGCACGATAATATCTTCGGCGGTATTTGCACTCTTTCACCTTCTTAACCTGCTCGACGGCGCCGCGGCAGGCGCCACGTTGCTTCAGGTAGGCTACACCTTTTTAACAGGCCTGATGTTCGCATGCGTCACAATACGCACACACAATATTTTTACGGCGATAATTTTGCATTTTATATTTGATATAGGCGGCTTTATCGTGAGCGATCTGGGTACAGGGCCGTTCCAAGACGTATGCTTCTGGATACTTACGGCCGTCGCCGCGGCGGTGTGCGCAACACATCTTATAATTTTCGCCGTAAAACGCGACCGGGCAGAGCGCAGCCGATAAAAGTATATTTCATTTCTGATCTTACATAAATACAGAAGAGGGTCGCGGCAGGAAAATCCTGCCGCGGCCCTTCAAATTATAAGGAGAGAAACGAATGTATACTGCCCGTCAACCGGGTGCCTGACCTGGCCGGGGCGATAATTGCATGAATTTAAAACATCAATTCAACAAGCTTTTTTCATAGTGTCGTTTTCGGCCGACGATTGCGCGCGGCGGACATTTAAGATGGAGGACACTTACCCGCCGCGCGCGTCGGCAATTCTGAGGTAATGCTGAGATTAAATTATTATTCCGACATTGTAACCGTAATCTGTCCGCCCTCAAGCATCCACGAGCCATTGAATGTAGTCTCAGAGAACGGTCCGAAAGCGCCGACAGTGCACGATACGGTATTATCGACAACTATTTCAAGCGTACCCGTTATTGACTCGCCCATGCCGCCCGTGCCGGAGAGACTGTAAGTATAAGCAGACCCGTCGGTGGGAACAGCCTCAAGCGTACCTGTAAGCGTGCATGCCGTACCCATAGCGTCGATAGTAATTGTGACCGTATCGGCGCCCTGGGCAAAGGCCTCTATCTGCGTGAGCGTTATCGTTGCTCCGCCACCTCCGGGATTGCCGCCGCCACCGGGACCTCCGGGGAAGCCGCCACCGCCGCTGCTGCCCGTACCCGCATGATCGGCGGTAAATTCAACTACCGTGCTGACGGGAGAGTTATTATAAAACGCCGAATCTCCGCTGGCGGTAACGGTCATGTAATACGTTTCGCCGAGAGCAAGTTCGTCAGCGCCGGGCGTCTGTCCCTCTTCAACTACCGTGAAAGATGCGCTGTTTGTATACGTGGTGCCGAACATGCTGCTGCTTATGCTGTAAGTTACCGACTTGGTAGCGACAAGCTCGGTGCATGCTTCGTCGGAATATACGTTAAATGTAAATTCAAGACCGGCGTACAGATCGAGGTGATTGTCGACTTCGGCAGTCACGCCGTTTTCAGTATCTATCGTAAGCGTAGGAGTAATTAAGTCTACATCATCCCATACCACGGGAGTTGAAACGACTTCGCCGTTTTCATAGCGGTCGGTATTATTTGCCCTTGCATATACATCGACAACATAATATCCGGGAACGAGGTCGCCGTACTGGTCGGCCGTGAGCTCATACACAACCTCCGAAGAGCTGCCCGCGGGCACGTTGAAGAATGCGACGGCGTCGCCCTCCGCCCTGTTGCCCTCGGTATCGGTGCTGAAGAACTCTACGCTGTAGTACTGCACGTCTTCGGGATTATCCACGCCGGAAAAAGACAGAACGGGATACTGCTGATTTTCGATATCCACCGTCCAGTCCATCTCCACGTCAGATACGGTGCCGAGCTGAGCTATCTCCCACTTCTCGAGCGTGAACTCCTGGGGTTCGGAACCGTTGGAGTTGGTATAATTTATACCGTTGCCCACCGCCAGCACCGAAAGCATGTAATCGCCCGGCTCAAGGTCGTTGGGCAGTTCGCCCGTGGTAGTCGTTGTGGAAGTTACTTTTGCCTGGGTATCGCCCTCCTGATATACGTATATCCTGTATGGAGAGGCGTTTTCCACCGCGTCGAAAGTTACGCTGAAGGCTTCGACGTCGGTGTTGTCCGTCGTCGTTATCTGAACATTGGCGGGAACAGCGAGCGGAGTTGAAGTAATATTGCTTTCGCCGCTTTCGGTACATGCGGCCAGCGGGATTATAAAACATGCGCTGAGCGCTATACTGCCCAAAACCAAGAATTTTTTATTTTTCATATATATCTCCTTGATTGAAATTTACATCACCAGCCCCATGCAAACGAGCGTGATGACCATGACAGCCGTAAGCACATAGGTGCCTATGCTTATCTCTTTGAACTTAAGCCTGAGCATCTTTAATACAGTGTGGGAAGTTATGCCCACGGCCACGCCGGCGGTTATGTTTGCCGATACGAACGCCACCACTACCATAAGAAGGGCGGGGAGAGCGGCGTTGATGTCGCTGAAATCTACGTGTTTGAGCGATGTGAGAAGCATCAGCCCTACATAGATCATTATACCGCAGACGATCATCCCGTTCATGAAGATGCCGCTGAAGAAGGTGTTGTATACAGCCACAATGAGAAGCAGTCCGGCGACTATGGCCGAAAGGCCCGTTTTGCCGCCCTCGGAGCCGCCCACGGCGCTGTCTGCGCGCACAGCTACGGGTTCCGCGCCTATCGCGCAGCCTATCACGCTTGAGATGGCGTTTACCGTATACACGTTCGCGCACGACTCTATCGTTTTGACAATGCGGTTGCCGCTCATGAATGTATGGCTTGTATAGAGAGCCTTGCCGTTTTCGTCAAGCCCGCCCGTGATATAGCCGTGCGCACTGACTGCGGCGCCCGTCTCGGAAACGCCTATCACGAGGAAGGAGACCATTGCGGAAAGGAATACGCCGACTACGCCGCCCGTACCGATATTTGCCGCCAGAGCGGAGAAATCGAAGCCCGTCTTGAATGCCTGGCCGAGCAGCTGGCTGTTGAACATCCTGTCAAGTCCGCCCGTATTGTAGTGCATGTAGCCCGCATACGAAGGAACGAAGAAGGAATATAAGTTATAGTCGGTGAAGTTGCCGCGGACAGCCCAGAAAACTATATACACAAGAAGCGAAACGCCTAAGCTTATTATCGTCGCGTGCTTGATCTTATAGTTTTTGAGCACCATCATAACAATAAATGCTATTATAGCCATGACTATAGGCATATACGTATAGAAATTGGCTATGTCGCTCGTATCGAGATTGAAAGTTATAAACGAGAAACCGAAGAAGGAGACTGCGTCGCCTGCCGCCGTAAGATTGTCGGAATAGTTGTTTGTGTTTATTGTAAACACGTTCGACCGGATGAGCGCGTACACTATGAGGAATGCGCCCAAGGCGGCGGGTATCACCTTGCGTATGCTCTCAGGCACGGCGTTGAAGATAAACGTGCGCGCCGGCTTGATGAGCATCACGACCATATATACGAAGTTGCTCACAAGCGATATCGCCATGACGTTGGCATACGTAAGCCCTGCGTTGTTGCCCAGCAGCGTTCGATCAGTACCACTATGCCCAGGCTCATCGACTGGACGAACGGCGCGTTGCAGATAACGCCCATCAAAATGGTTGATATCATGGAGATGAGCGCGATGGCATAGTAGATAAAGTTCCACTGGCCGAAGCCGCCCGCTTCCTGAAGCATAAAGGACATGACCATCATGAAGCACGCAACCTCTATGCACATCAGAATACCCGCGTAAATCTCCGTTTTTATGTTAGTTCCGCGCGCCGTGAAGCCGAAGTATTTATCTACGGCCCTGTACGCTGCGCAAGGGGGTTTTTTAGGCTTATTCTTTCGTTTTCCCTTCTTCGGGGACTGCTCCGCCGCGTCATTCTGAATGTCGGTCGGGGCCTGCACTGCTTCCTGTTCTACTTCGAAAGCTGTTATTTTCTCCTGGTTGTCATCCATTTTGCCACCTCCGGCTCCTCGCCGCGCCCCGCTTTAAGGGCGCGGCCGGGCCTGAATATTTTATTTGCTGCTGCGCCTGCGGCGGGATACGTATATCACTGCCGCTATTGCAGGTACGGCTATCGCAAGGCCGGTAAGGCCGGATACAGCGGAGCCGCAGCCGCTCTCTGTCTCTCCCTCGCCTTCAGTATCGGTATAATCTACCGCCGTGAGATCGGAGACATCCATCATTTCATAGTTGTAGCTTACCTCCGCAGTCCAGTAATCCATTGTGAATATCGGGTCTTCGGAAGTCTGCTTGTGTGTATCGTACCACAGCCTCGTCTTTGCGATCTCGCGGAGCTGGTATGCGCCGAAGTAGTCGTTTATAGAGCTTGCCGAGGCGTTGGCGTTCGTAAAGATGTAACCGTCGTTCTGCTCGGCCTGCGAATCGTCGGCGGTGGAATACTGCCACAGCAGGCAGGCTATGCCGGAGAAGGCAGCCTTTACTTCGCCCGAGTAGTTAACGCCGTCCATACCGTCGGAGATGATGAGGCCGTTCCAGCCGTACTCCTCGCGCACGATGCCGATATACACGCCGCTGTTCGCCCAGGTGATGCCTATACGGTTGAGGGAAGCCATCATGCCGCTCATGTTGGCGTCTTCGCTCTTCATGGAATACTCCCAAGCGCGGATGTAGATCTCGCGGATGGCCTGCTCGTTGCAGTAGTCGATCTGTCCGGAACGGCCGCCGTCGAGGTCGTTGAGCATGAAATGCTTGTTGAAGGTACCCACGCCAACGCTCTGTATGCCCGCGGTCTCCGCAAGGCACATCATGCCGGAGAGGAAGCCGTCTTCAGAGTAGTATTCGAAGTTTCTGCCGCCGAAAGGTGAACGGTGTGTATCCATTGCAGGGCCGAAGCAGGAAGTTATGCCGGTGTTGAGGCACTGCTTGCCGTAAGCCACGCCCACACGCTCAACAAGTTCAGGATTCCAGGTTGAGGCCATAACGACTTCGGAGCACCACCATGTGTTGTTCTCCTTGCCGCCCGTGCCCGCTTCGCCGGGGCCGTCGGAGGCGCTGCCTCTCTCGAGTCCCATGCTCGCATATGCGTTGAGATAGCCGGTGCCCTGAAGCTGAGCATAGTCTGACCAGGTGCCCTGGTCTACCCAGTCGTCCCAGCGGGAGTCGTCGGCGGGCACTTCGTCCCAGCCGTAGGAATCATCGGGATCGGTGCTGGTGGTTATAGCGTCGGTCTCGCTGATGACGCCGCTATCGGAACGAGTCCAGCGGGTGTCGGGCGTGTAACTCGTGGTGCTCTGCCCTACGTTTGCCACTGCCTCTTTATAATAATCGTCGTCATTGGAAAGACCGTAGTAGTTGTTGTCGTTGCCCACAAATTCGGTGGCCGCCTGATAGCTGTAGTTTAACGTTATCGTCTGGCTGTCGCCGTCCTGATAGGGCACCTCGTAAGTTATCGTAGCAGTCTCCTGCTGTCCGAGATTTATAGCGGTTGCCTGTCCTTCGCCGAGAGAGGCCTTAGTCGTCAACTCATCCTCGCGGCAGCCGAGCGATTTATCTGTGCTGGGAACGGTGGACTTGCCCTTGTTGCATATAGTGTCCCAGTCATCTTCCATCGAGTAGCGCTGCATGTATATCATGCCCGAGCCGTCGGTGGCGTTGACGTCGTTCACCTTATTGTATGCGGCCTCCTGGTCGGAGTCGCGCGCCCACCGCGCCCTCGTAAGTGCCGTCTTCGGCATAGATATAATCTTCACCGAGAGTAACTTCAACGGCGCTCGTCTTCTGGGTGTGGGCGTCTGACTGAACGCGGAATTCATAGTCGCCGGCCTCCAGAACGAAGCCGCCCCAACGGGGGTTGCCCCTGTTGTCTTCGCCCGCGAGCGAAGCCTTGTAGCCGAGGTTGCGACACAATTTTATGGACACTCATTGAAGAAAGACATCAACGGAAGAAAATAAGCGTATGAGTTCAGATAACCCATACGCTTATCGTTATTTATTGAGTTTGTGCCGTAAGACGGACGCTATATCGACTTTGTATACGATATCTATCTCGCGCTCTTTTCCTGTCGTCTTCGGAGATCCTCCGATGATAATTCT
>DVHB01000019.1 GCA_018712405.1 Candidatus Coproplasma stercoripullorum | reverse complement strand
AAAATACAATACACTTCAAGCATAATAATAGATTACCCCACTAAATACTAAGGTTAACCTTTATAAATCTTGCTTATCCAGTCTCAACTCTTTGTTTAATATTTGTTGCGCTAAAACTTTTGAATTTGAATACTCCTCTTTATCGCCATTAATAATCTCTTTTAATACATATAAATTATTTTTGATTTTAAAAATAAATAGACCCATATTTATCAAAGTTTCCAATACAGAATATGGACATTTATTATAAATATTGTCTTTTATATCGTCATGATCACCTGCTTTAAATAAGAAATAGTTTTCAAGAAATAATTCTGGTGTCATAGCCAACATGTATGCTATTGACCTGCTTTGCGAATTTATGTTATCCTTATCCAAATACTTATCGCATTCCCATAACGTATTTATAACAGAAATAGTTGAAAGCATTTTGCAAGCAAAGTCATCACCACGATTAAGCACATTTTTGTCAATTTCTTCTTGTTCAAGCCATTTTTGCTCTCGTGTTTTTTGTCCTGAGATATGCTCCTCTTTACTGCCATCATCTTGTTTTCTATAATATTCTCTAAAACAAATACTTGTTAGATAAGCGGTAAAAAAGCCTGCTAAAATACCAATTAAAAAAAGATAGCTGTTCGGATTAAAACAACCTAAAATTATAGCTACAATAATTCCAACACTAAGTCCGACTATTATACTCCATTTCAGCGTTTTTCTATTGCGCTCATATTCCGCCGCATCAATATCAATGGGCATAATAGCTCCACATTTAGGACAAACCCTTTCACCATGTTTTAATTTGTGCCCACAGCAAAAACATTTTTTTGAATTATCCACTTTACACTCCCCCACTCAATACAATGTAAGCGAACTATCCTTTTCCTTTTTAATGTCAATATCCTGTAAAGATGAATTTTCTTCATCATTTATAGTACCAATTTCTACACCCTTTATTTTATAAATTTTCAACCCAGCATTTTTTAATAATGCAACATATTTCGCGCTTTTTGTACGCTCAATTGATTTATCTATTTCCTCTCGAATAGAAGGCTTACGAACAAAGTACCAGACTATAAAAACAGCAATAGCAATCACAGCACCAACAATTAAGGATATTATAATATTTACTTTAGCAGCCATAAACAATATCCCTGCTATTAATATAAAAGATAAGAACGCCCCTGCAAAAGGCTTTTCTATTAGAAACATAAACCTTTTATACGGTGATTTTGTTACCCATTCTCTAGTAAAAGAGTCTATGTAAAGACCTCCACACCAAGGACACTTGCGAATTGGATTCCCTATATAATCCGGACTACCTGTTACCCGATTGATAACTTTTCTACAATGCGGACATTTTAGCGTATGATAGGTCATAACATCCTCCTTTATGATTAACTAAAAAAAGTGCGCCTACCGAAGCAAGCGCACAAAAAACGCAAACTCCAATAGTCGCCAAACCAACTGATAACGCAATAGCTAATCTATGCTATTTTCAGTAAGGAATTTGCATTTTTATCAAATTCAAATGAAAATAGCATAAAAAAGGTATAAATTACCCATTAAGATAAAAATAGCTATTGCTAATAATTAAGTTGGTTTGGCTTAATCAGTATAGCATACAATAATAGTTTTTTCAAGTAGTTTTATATTAAAAAACTCGACTTTAACAAGTCGAGTTTTTTAATCAAATCGCTATATACAAAAATGCTCCGTATCGTAACTATATAATTATATCGTAATCTTTAATTATTCCTTAAACTGTATATCTATATCGCCGTTGTTGCAGTCCAAATTGAGCTGCTTATCACCGCCCGCGTTGGAGACGAGGTTGCTGTTGCCCTTCTTTATGGTGCAGGATATGGTGTAGTCACCGTAGGTTCCGCTCACGCTGCCGCTGATGTTGCCGTTTTTTGACGTTAAAGAAATGCTCTCACCCGCGGCCGCGCCGTCCACCTGTACATTGCCGCCGTTGGAATTTAAATTGACCGATTTTGCTGCTTCCACCGAGCCAAAAATTATATCCTCGTTAGTGGTGAAAATTTCAATACTGCTGAGCGTCTGCGGAACAGATATTCTGATTTTGCGGTACTCCATATCGGGCTGCGTGCCTATGAAGTCCGACCATTCCTTATCGAGCACGAGCTCTATTTTAAGTTCGCCTCCCTCAAGCGTTATATCGTAATACTCTTTTTCGCTGCTGAAATATTCTATACTTATATCGCCGCCTGCGGAGGGAACTACCTCCACCTCCCTGTCGGACACATCGACGGTGAGCGCGCTGACCTCTTCGCCCGAATAACTCTTGCTCTCCGAAAGGAACGTGCCCGCGTCGTAACAGCCGCCGAACGCGGCCGCGCACACGGCGAGTGCAGATATCGCCGCCGCGCACAATAATTTTTTAGTCATAAAAAACCTCCCGATTTGTTGTTGACTTACCTTCGTTCTTATGCTAACATGATTGTAAACCTTTGTGCAACACAAAAGTCAAGGGATTTTATGAAAAATTTTTATTCTATAAAAAAGGCCGCAGAGCTGTGCAAACCTACGGCGGAGACTTTGCGCCACTACGACAGAACGGGACTCGTCCTCCCGTCCAAAACAGACGAATGGACGGGCTACAGATACTATTCCCCGGACGATATCGTGCGCATAAACACCGTGCGCGCGCTTAGAAGCATGGACTTTTCTCTCAAGGAGATAAAGGACATCCTGCAGACAAAAAATTTTGAAAAGATCATAGACATGCTTGACAGCGCGCTCGGACGGGCCGACCGCAAAATTGAAGAGCTGAAAGAGGCAAAACAAAAGATCCTCCGCGCCAGAAAGCAATATTCTGAAAAACAGGCGGAATCGCAGCCGCGCGAAGGCATTTATGAGCGGACTTTGCCGCAGAGAACGATACTGCTTTCAGACAAGCTCACCGAACCGACGGTTGAGAATCTCACAGGCTACCACCGCCATTTCTTTGCGCAGACGGGCGAAAATGCCGATAAATTTACATTCGAAGATATCGCGGGGATATATACCGACAATGACGGTGCGCGCATGTTTGCCGTGTGTAAAAATTACTTGCCCGTGCCGGGGCTTATTTTTCTGCCAGGGGGAAGATACCTGTGCGCAATGTGCGATAAAGCGGCGCGCCCCGCCGCCGAAAGAGAGCTTGCCGCGCGCGCCGAAGAGCTGCGCGGCGTGAGACCGGAATACTCAATCAGCATAGTGACGCTTACCGGAATTTTAAACTGGAAATATGAAGTGCAGATTTTTATAGAATGAAGTTAAAAGATGCCGCGGTGCGAAATTTTCGCGCCGCGGCATTTCTGTTTGCAATATTTAGATAACCGAATGCTGACCTTTTACGCCTTGTCTAAAATGGCGATCGCCTCCTCCTTGTCTGCAGAATCAAGCGCTATAAACGCCTCCGCCGCGCTCTTTTTTAATGCCGCGCGGTTTGCGCCGCGAGCCGAGGCGGCATCCTGCGCGCCGTTCAGAACCGCGGCGAGCCGGGGATTGCCCACCTTGTAGTACTCGCAATATGTGCAGGTGTTCAGCTTTGCACGTTCGCACATGGCGGCGTACACCTGTCCGCGCAGACTCTCCGCGCGCTCCTTCACGCTTCCCTCTCCCGCAAAGAAGGGGCCGTCGATATACACCACCTTTCTGGGCCGCTTAAAAAACCTGCGCTTTTGGTAGGTAGTAGTAAAGGCAAACACCGGCACGTTGCATTTTGCGGGGTATTTGAAGGACGCCGCGCCGAAGGGGCGTATTCCCGTATAATACGGCCATATGTGCGCCTCGGGATAGATCGCCACCCAGTGACCGCCCTGCGCGGCCGCCTCTATATCGGCAGAAAAATTCTTCAGTCCGTGCAGACTGTCCGGCACGGGCACGCCGCCCAGAAGGCGCACCAGTCCGCCCACGCCGAACTTTATCGAAACGGCGTCGGCATTGACCACCACGTCGGCCGTCCGCGGAAAGGCTATGCGCGTAGGGTTCATCGCATCGGAGACAAACGCGGTATGGTTGCCGTATATGAACGCGCCCCCTTTTTTATATCCCTTCAGCACGCGCTTGTTTTTATACCGCGCCAGAAATAAACTGACAACGACGATTATGGGCGTTGCAAAAATTTTGTATACCATCATGCGCGCCGCGCGCCAGCCCCTGCCGGCGGGCACATATTTATAGTCGTCAGGAAGGCTCTTCGCCTGAATATTAGTGCCTGCAAAGTCGTCTTTCAGTTCATCGCAATAGTAATATACCCTCTTCATAATTTACCTTTTGACCCTTATATCATTAAATATAATACATAAATATCAAATTTTTATAAATTTTTTGTAAACGCAACATAAATTCAAAAATATTTTAAATCAAAAAAGGCAATTGTTTTTAAAAAGCCCGTCGGGCGCCGTTTCAGGCGCCCGACGGGCTTTATCATTAAAATTTTAATTGCATACGCATTTAAAAAATTATTTGAACAACGAAATAAATTCGCGCAGGGCAAACGGTACGGGCACGTTTTTGGGAAGCGCAAGTCCCACTCCGCGCACCGGCAGCGACGGCGTAATGTTGACCTCGAAAAGCTCGCCGCTGTCAAGCCGTTTTTTGCAATACTCGCGGGGAACACAGCCTATGCCCATGCCCTTTACCGCGAGCTTTAACATGAGGTCCCAGTTAGCCACTTCTATATCCGGCTGGAGAGTAAGTCCGAGCGTGGCGAGATACCCGTCTACCGCGCGGCGGGCTACCGTATTCTGCTCCATCATCAGGAGAGGATATTCCTGCAGCGTCTTTATGGAGACGGCGCGGCCCTTGAGTTCGGAATATCTGTCGCTTGCAACAAAGATATCGGACAAAAGGCTTACGCTGCCGGAGAGCATTACCTCCTTGTCGTCTACAGGGAGATTGAGAAACACGATGTCGCACTTGTTGTCCTTGAGCTGCGCTATAGTGTCGAGCGTGGTGCCCGTTATAAGGTCAAACTTGACGGCGGGATACTTATCGTGGTATTCGGCTATCTTATCGGCAAGGATATTCGAAAAGATAGAGTCGGTCGCGCCGACGCGTATCGTGCCCGTGGCGGTGGTCTTGAGCTCGATAAGCGTATTTTCGGCGCTGTCTAAAAGCGAGAGAGCTTCTTCCACCTTCGGAAATATTATCTTGCCGCCCTGCACGGAGAGCTCCATGCCCCTGTGCGTGCGATTGAAGAGCGTGACGCCGAGCTGATTTTCGAGCTGTTTTATCGCCTGTGAAACCGCCGGCTGGGATATGTAAAGCTCCTCTGCCGCCTTGGTCAGGCTGCCGCACTTAGCTACGGTGTAAAATACCCTGTATAATTCCAGATTTACCATTTTTATTTGCTCCTCATAAATACGTTGTTATACAAAGCGGAATAGATTTCTCCGCGCGCTCCGCTTAGTCGTAAGGAGCGAAGCGACGGAATAGCGATTGTTCGCCTACAACGCAATCGCGTCAATGACAATTATTATTTTAAAATTAATTATTCTGAAACAAATTATGTCGCAAGGCGGGTTTCCCGCCGCAGCAGGCCCCAATTTGCGCAATTATATACTTCGTGGGCGCTTATGATTGCGCAAAGAGGGACGAGCAACGCGTTTCTGCAAACAGCACATATGCGCTGTTTGCGCGTTGGGAGATGAGCAAACGCAAAAAACAAGGCGTTTGCGGTGCCCGCGCGAGGAGGCGTAGCCGACGACGCTTTGCGGAGGTTCCCTTCGGCAAGCCGCAAATCGCGGCGGAACTTTTCCGCTCGCCGCGCGAGACGCCGGCTCTATAAAAATCACGGAATTTGCCGTGCGTCACCAGCACGAGAAATTCGTGAACCTTTTTATATCGTTTTCATCTGTGCCTGGAAGTATTCGCCGGCCTCTTCGGCTCTCTTTAACGCTTCAGGGGTGAGCGAAGTCCCTTTTTTTAAAATCACTGTGTTCTCCGCAGTTACGTTTTCTTTGAGCGTGCGCGGCGGGCGCACTATCACGGCGTCGCCGACGCATATAAATTCCGGGCGGTATCTCTTTTTGCCTATGATATAAAATATACCGCTTTTCCCGCTCTCCACGTCGTTTAAAACGCCCAGGAAATTGCCTGTGTTGTCATACGCAGGCATACCCAGCCGCAGATTGCGGCACTTTTTTCTGTCAGAAGAGCCGTCTTCAAATACTATTCTGCCGTCTACAGATTGTATACTTTTAAAATCTATATCGAATTCCCGTTCGTCGCTGTCGAAGCACTGTAAAAATCGCGGTGCGCCGCCGTATTCCAGCACGCCGCGCACCCAGCCCCGTCTGCTTCCGTCCCGGCTTACGACCTCTTTTCCGTAAATTTCCGAAAGTTTCATAAAATTCCTCCCCGCGGCGCAGTTTGGACGGCCGAACCGCACATCCGCGCCCTGCATGAATATAATATTTTAAATACCGCTTCTGCAAAACGTTATATTTTGGCAAGTTGTGTCGAATATGTTCCCGATTGCCGTGCCGCCGTGTTTTAAGGCCGCAAAACTGATTCAAATGTAATAAAGTTGTTAAAAAATTTCAAATTAAATGTCGTCAAAAAAAGTTTACACATAACTTGACAGGTGTATACTTTTAGTGTAAACTAAGTGCAACCTCGAAGGGAGAGGCAGAATAAAGCCTCTTTCCGCAGTGCGGGGCCGACGGGATATGCGCGTGCGCGTCGGTGTATTGCCGGCACATGCCGTATGCGGCAGAGTTTCTGCCCCTGCCTGTCAAGAGCAAGACAATATGCGGAGTCGGTGTATTGCCGCCGCGTAAGTCTTTGTTCTTTGTATAACCGGGCCGCGGGGTCGGTGTATTTCCGCCCGCTTGCTTAAATTGTTGCAGTGTTGCGCGCTGAACGTTTGAGCAGATCATGCCTTAAAACATAAGTCATGCCGCGGCGGATGATCCCGCCGCGGCATGCTTTTTTAAAATCTGAGCTTGCATTGAGGTGCCAACTTGATTGAACTTGACAAGTATTACGACGTAATAATAGTGGGCGCGGGCGTAGCGGGACTGAACTGTGCTTTAAATCTTCCGCGCGACAGAAAGATCCTTATTATATGCAAGGATACGCCCGATAAATCCGATAGTTACCTTGCGCAGGGAGGCATCTGCCGCCTTGTGGACGAGGCCGACTATCAGGGGTATTTTGACGACACAATGCGTGCGGGCCATTATGAAAACAACCCCGCCACGGTAGACTGCATGATACGCAATTCCCAGGCGCTCATCGACGACCTCATTGCCTGCGGCGTGCGCTTTGCCAGGTGCGACGACGGTTCGCTCGCCTACACGCGCGAGGGCGGCCATTCCCGTCCCAGGATATGCTTTCACGAGGACTGCACGGGCAGGGAGATAACTACCCACCTCATGCAGAAGGTGCGTGCCTGCCCCAACATATTCATAGCTCCCTATGTCACCATGGTCGATATAATAGAGGACAATAATGAGTGTTACGGCATAGTCGCCAAAGACAGCAAAAACGGCAAGCTGTACAGGCTGTACGCCGATTACACCGTGCTCGCTTCGGGCGGCCTTGGCGGCGTGTTTGAAAATTCTACCAACTTCCGCATATTGACAGGCGACGCGCTCGCCATATCATTGAATCACGGCGTGGCCGTCGACCATATAAACTATATTCAGATTCATCCGACTACGCTCTATTCAAAGACCAAGGGCCGCAGGTTCCTCATCTCTGAGAGCGTGCGCGGCGAGGGTGCCGTGCTGCTCGATAAAAACTTCAACCGCTTCTGCGACGAGCTTCAGCCGCGCGACGTGGTAACGAAGCACATCCGCGAGCAGATGGCAAAGGACGGCACCAAGCATGTTTGGCTGGATATGCGCCCCATCCCCAGAGAGGAGGTGTTGAAACATTTCCCCACCATAGTTCAGCGCTGTCTTGACGAGGGGTACGACGTGTTCCGCGAGTGCATTCCCGTCGTTCCGTCGCAGCACTACTTTATGGGCGGCATCCGCTCTGACCTTGAGGGCAGGACGACCATGCACAGATTGTACGCCGTGGGCGAAACGTGCTGCAACGGCGTGCACGGCGCAAACAGGCTGGCTTCCAATTCCCTGCTGGAGAGCCTTATCTTTGCAAAGCGCGCCGCACAGGACATACAGGGAAGCTATAAGCGCATAAATTTCGAGGACGCCGAACGCGCCGAGCGCGCGCTCGATCTGGATAAATACGCCAACGTGCCCGCCCTTTTGAAGAGCTACAAAGGCATAGTTTTAAAGGCGATAGAGGAGGCCGAACGTGAACAACCCCATAACTGAAAAACTGCATGCCGACGAACTTATAAAGATGGCGCTGGCCGAGGATATCTCCAACGAGGATATAACCACCAACGCCGTAATGCCCGTCTATAAAAAGGGCACGGTAGATTTAATATGCAAGCAGGACGGCGTGATATGCGGCCTGCACGTATTTGCCCGCACGTTCACCCTTCTCGACGAAAACACGACGGTCGAACTCTTCAAAGAGGACGGCGACGAGGTGAAAAAGGGCGAGCACATAGCAAAGGTGACGGGCGATATCCGCGTGCTCCTCTCGGGCGAGCGCACGGCCCTCAATTACCTCCAGCGCATGAGCGGCATAGCCACTTACACGCGCAGGGTGGTTAAACTTCTTGAAGGCTGCAAGACCAAACTTTTAGATACCCGCAAAACCACGCCAAACATGCGCATATTTGAAAAATATGCCGTAAAGGTGGGAGGGGGCGTCAACCACCGCTACAATCTCTCCGACGGAATACTCTTAAAGGACAACCATATAGGCGCGGCGGGCAGCGTGGCGGCAGCCGTTAAGGCCGCGCGCGAATATGCGCCTTTTGTGCGCAAGATAGAGGTGGAGGTCGAAAACCTCGATATGTGCCGAGAGGCGGTGGAGGCGGGCGCCGACATCATCATGCTCGACAACATGACCCCCGACGACATGGCCGCCGCCGTAAAGCTTATAGGCGGCCGCGCCCTCACCGAGTGCAGCGGCAACGTCACCGAAGAGAATATTCAGAATATCAGGCGCACGGGCGTGGATTACGTCTCAAGCGGCGCGCTCACTCATTCTGCGCCTATACTTGATCTGTCTTTAAAGAATCTGCACCCTGTTTCCGAATAATATTTACTTCGCAATACTTTGTCGCGCTTACGGGTGCGCTCGGTCATGTACGTCTTTGTACACTCCTTTGCGCCTTCCGCACGCTTCGCGTCTTGCTCGCAACTATTATCCGGAAGGCGCCGCGTATATTTCGCCCGCGCTGCGCGGAAATGTTTTATTGAAATTATGATAAGGTAAAAGATGAAAGCTGAAGAAAGAAGAAAGGAAATACTCGCAATCGTCGGCAACAGCGATAACGCCCTGCCCGCCGCGGTGCTCGCCGAAAAGCTCGGCGTGTCACGTCAGGTCATCGTGCAGGACATCGCCATGCTGCGTGCCAACGGGTTCGATATAATCTCCACCAACCGCGGCTATATCCTGACTGCCCCTAAAAGCGCAGCTTCGCGCGTGTTCAAGTGCAGGCATACATTTGAACAGATTCTTGACGAGGGCTATCTCATAATAGGCCTCGGCGGCAGGGTAGAGGATATCTTCGTGAATCACCGCGTGTACGGCAGAATAACCGCAAGACTGGAGCTGTATAACAACACGCACGTGGAGGAGCTGTACCGCTCGCTCGTAAGCGGCGCTTCAAAGCCGCTCATGGCCGTCACCGACGGTTATCACTACCACACGGTCTCCGCCCCCGACGAGGATACGCTCGATAAAATCGGGGACGCCCTGCGCAAGGCGGGATATCTCATAGAAATTTAAAATAAATTTTAGTTTTTGGCGGCGCGACTATGACTATTCATCACGATAAAATGGCCTATGGCAAACTCGACAGTCTTTCGGAAAAATTTTCAGAAGATAGGCTCAGAAAAATGGCTGAGCTTCTTTCGGAAAACGGCGGCGGGCAATCGGAAGAAGATTCGGAAGATGAAAGCAAGACTGTAAATAGAGGCAGACAGCCGCTGCACGGAAGCGTAAACGAAAAAACTTAACTTTCGATAAATGCGGCGCCGCGGCAAAAGTTTTTTGCCGCGGCGCCCTAAAAATTTACGGTATAACAAAACGGCTGCCCTCCGGGCAGCCGCGTCATGTTGCAGAAAATTTTGTTCAGCGTGAAAGCATCCAGTTTTTTACGTTTTCGCGCTCTATGGGGAAAATATCCTCTTCGGGATATTTCGAGTTTTTGCCGCCGTACGTGTACACGAAGTATTTGCCATCGCCGGTTATATAGAGCGTTTCTTCGTAGCCGTTGGGATCGCCGGGTGCACCGTAGGTGAATTTCTTATCGACTGTAGAGTTCAAGGTGTCGTAAACGACGCCGTCAATAACTTTACGCATAATTATTCACTGCCTTATAAATTTAATTAGTGCGCGGCGTCCGCTTTTCATGCCGCAATACGTTTTAAATTCTATCACACAGCTTTTTTTATGTCAATTCATACATATAACGTTTGGAATTTAGCTTGTCTTTTGTTAAAAAATATGCACAGCTGATAGATTTTAACACGGAAAAACGAATGAATTTTTTATTGCATTTTAAAACTTGTCCGCGGTTGAATTTTTATGTGCAATATTGTCAAGTAAAAATGCTTGACAAGGCTCGGTTTGCGCGGTATAATGCCGTTGTAAATAGCAGGAGGCTCTGCATGGCAGACATCAGGTTTTCACGGCTGTGGGACGTATATTCGCCCCTTCTCACGCCCACCCAGCGCGAGATAACCGATATGTTCTTCAACCTCGATTTGACCGTTTCGGAGATAGCCGAACAGAAGGGCATTTCAAGGCAGGGCGTTTCGGAGTGTCTCTCTTCGGCGAAAAAGCTGCTGGAAGAGTATGAATCAAAGCTCAGTTTCTCACGTCTGCTGCGTGCGGCCGATATGCGTCTTGCGCTCGTCGTGCGTAACGCGAACGGTTGGGCGGACGATTTTCTCGCCTCAAACCCGCAGTTTGCCGGCGAAGTTTCCCGCCTCAAGGGCTTGCTTTCGGGAGATTACGCCGCCGAGGCCGACGCGCTGTGTGCAAAGACCGACGCCGCGGACGGCAAAACTGATAAGGAGCAGTAATGGGAGCATTTTCCTCTCTCTCGGAGAGATTAAACCATATATTTTCCAAACTTACAAAGCGCGGCAGGCTCACCGAGCTTGAAATAAAGACGGCCATGCGCGAGGTGCGCGTGGCGCTTTTGGAGGCCGACGTCAATATTCAGGTCGCCAAAAAATTCTGCGCAGATGTTTCTGAAAAGGCGGTGGGTCAGGAGATCTTAAAGAGCCTCAATCCCGCCCAGCAGGTAATAAAGATAGTAAACGAAGAGCTCATAGCTTTAATGGGTTCCACAAACCAGAAACTTGCCGTGGCAAGCAAGCCGCCCATGGTTATCATGATGTGCGGCCTTCAGGGTGCGGGCAAGACCACGCTCTGCGGCAAGCTCGCGGTGCTGCTGAAAAAGAGCGGCAAGCGCCCGCTTCTGGTCGCCGGCGACATATACCGCCCCGCCGCCATAAACCAGCTGAAGGTAGTGGGCAGGAACTCAGGGGCGGAGGTGTTTGAAAAGGGCACGCAGAACCCCGTAAAAACGGCGAAGGAGGCGGTGGATTACGCCCGCTCGCAGGGCTTCGACACCGTGATAATCGATACGGCCGGACGCCTCGAGATAGATGAAAAGCTCATGCACGAGCTCGAAGAGATCTGCGCCGCGGTCGAAGTTACCGAAATACTTCTCACCGTCGACTCGATGATGGGCCAGGTTGCCGTCAACGTCGCAAAGACTTTCAACGAGCGGCTTGAGATAACCGGCGTAATTCTGACAAAGCTCGACGGCGATACGCGCGGCGGCGCATGCCTCTCTATAAAGGCGGTCACGGGTAAGCCGATAAAGTTCATCGGCACGGGTGAAAAGCTCACGGATTTAGAGCCCTTCTATCCCGACAGAATGGCCTCGCGCATACTCGGCATGGGCGACGTTCTGACGCTCATCGAAAAAGCGCAGCAGGCCGTGACTGAGGAAGACGCCAAAAAAATGCAGCAGAAACTGCGCGAAAATTCCTTCACGCTCGAAGATTATCTCGAGCAGTTCGAGAGCATGAAGAAGATGGGCGGCGTACAGTCTGTAATGTCCATGCTTCCCGGCCTCGGCGGGAAACTTAAGGACGCAGATATAGACGAAAAAAAGATGGAACGCACCAAGGCCATCATCCTCTCCATGACTCGGAGCGAGCGGACGGAGCCCGCCATAATCAACTCCTCGCGCAAGCGCAGGATAGCGGCAGGTTCGGGCACGTCGGTGCAGGAGGTCAACCAACTCTTAAAGCAGTTTGAGCAGGTGAAGAGTTTGATGAAGCAGCTTAAAAGCGGGAAGCGCCGACTTCCCTTCTAAAATGTTCACAAATTTTTCGTGCGGGCCGCGCCCGAAAAATTTCGTGAGTTTTAGGGGCCAGCCCCTCTTTGCGCAATCATAAGGGCCCACAAAGTGTATAATTGCGCAAATTCACCCTTGGCGAGCCCGCTTGCGCGGCAAATTGGGTCGCGCTGGCGCAGGGAAACCCTGCTTGCGCACATAAATTAATTAGAAAAAGAAAAATAAATTTATATATTTTTTAAGGAGAATTACAAAAATGGCAGTTAAAATGAGACTTACCAGAATGGGCGATAAAAAATCTCCCTTCTACCGTATCGTCGTGATCGACAGCAGAAAGGCGCGTTCGGGCGAGTATATCGATAAAATCGGCTACGTTGATCCCTTAAAGACCCCCGCCGAGATCAATATCGACGTTGAGAAGGCCAAGGATTGGATATCCAAGGGCGTTCAGCCCACCGAAACGGTGAAGAGCTATCTTGTAAATGCGGGCGTCATCGAAAAGAGCGCAAAACTTTCCGCACCCAAGACCAACGACAAGAAAAAGAAGAAGGACTGATTTTAACTTGACGGGCTGTGCCTGCAGGGTGCGCGTAAAATTTTTGCGCCGCCTCATAGATATAAGGAGCATAAATTATGTTGGAACTTGTTAAATACGTCGTAGAGCAGTTTGCCGAGCATAAGGACGCCATCGAGTATAAGGAAGAGGAGAAGGACAACAGCATAGAGATAACCGTTCTGCTCGAAGATTCCGATATGGGCAAAGTGATCGGCAAGCAGGGCAAGATCGCAAAGGCCCTCCGCACCCTCGTAAAGGCGGCAACTCCCAAGGGCGCTAAAAAATACGTCGTTGAGATAAAGGTAAAAGAGTAATTCAAGGGGCCGTGCTTTTTTTGCACGGCTCTTTATAAAATTACGCAGTTTCGTGCGGCCATGTATGCGTATTTCACGGGCGCGCGGCAATAAAATGGGGTAAAATCTATGCAGAAATATCTCACCGTTGCAACAATTTTAAAGCCGCAGGGCATTCGCGGCGAGGTAAAGGTCATGCCGTTTACCGACAGCGCCGAAGATTTAAAGTCTTTTTCCAAAGTCATTATAGACGGCACGGAATATAAAGTGCTCGCGTGCAGGGCGGCAGGCGGCTATGCCTATCTCACCCTGCGCGGCGTGCCCGACAGGAACGCCGCCGAACTTCTGCGCGGCAGAGAGGTCCTCGTTGACCGCGCAGAAGCGCCCGAACTTCCCGAAGACAGGGTATATATCGCCGACGTCGTAGGCTGTATGCTCGTCACCGAAGAGGGAAAGGAACTCGGCGAAATTACCGATATCACTCCCGCCCGCACCGATATTTATACAGTTAAAATGGGCGAAAGGGAGGTAATGTTCCCCTCGGCCGACGGCGTGATCGTTGAGATCGACGAGGATGGCGGCAAGGTTACGGTAAACGAAAAGCGGTTCAAAGAGGTCGCTTTGCTTTAAGTTGCGGCGCGCTGCTATTTTTGCGCTCGGCCCGCAAGGCGGGTATTCGCCTTGCTATAAGGCGCCTCGCTCGTCCCAATTTGCTGCGGCAGCAGGCTCACCGGAAGTGAATTGCTGCGATTATATAATCGCGGGCTCTTAAAAATCGCCGACAGAGAAACTTGGTTTCTGAAGTTCGCGGAAATTTTCGCGCGCGGCACGCGCGAAAATTTCGTGAGAGGTTTTATGAATATAACTATTTTAACGCTCTTTCCGGAGATGTTTGCTCCCTTAAAAGAGAGCATCATAGGCAGGGCGGTGAGCGGCGGAAAACTCAATATAAACGTCGTAAATATTCGCGACTTTGCCGAAAACAAGCATTTCAAGTGCGACGACTATCCCTTCGGCGGCGGCGCCGGCATGGTGATGATGCCCCAGCCGATAGGCTCGGCCATAGAGGCAGTCGATCCCGGCCACAGGGCGCGCCGCATATTCTTGTCGCCGCGCGGCCGCACGTTCACGCAGCGCATCGCCGTGGAACTTGCAAAAGAGAGAGACATTGTGCTCTTGTGCGGACACTATGAGGGAGTCGATCAGCGCGTCATAGATATGTATATCGACGAGGAGCTCTCTATAGGCGACTATGTTTTAACGGGCGGGGAATTGCCCGCAATGGTGGTGTGCGACTGCGTCGCGCGCTATGTGGAGGGCGTCATTTCGGGCGAGAGCTTAAAGGACGAGAGCTTTTCTAACGGGCTTTTAGAGTACCCGCAGTACACCCGCCCCGCTGTCTATAAGGGCGTGTCCGTGCCCGAGGTGCTCCTTTCGGGCAACCACGGAGAAGTGGACAAGTGGAGGCAGGAACAGTCGCTTGATATCACACGCAAAAACCGCCCCGACCTGCTGAAGTAAAGTATGCGGTCATTTCGACCGAGCGAAGCGAGAATTTGCTGAGGGTTCCCTTGGGGATACCGCAAACCGATACACAGCGAGTGGAGAAATCTTAAATATCCGATTGATTTACAAAGAGATTTCTCCATGCGTTCTTTTCTGGAACTCAGTCGGAATGACAGGTATGGCTGTCTGCCGCCGCCTCAAAAAATTAGTGCGGCAATGCAGGTTTTCTTTCGATTTTTCAAAGTAAAATTTAAAATAAATTAACGTGCGCAAGGCGAATTTAGTTCGCCGCTTACGCGCG
>DVHB01000003.1 GCA_018712405.1 Candidatus Coproplasma stercoripullorum | reverse complement strand
CCCGCGCAGCTGCCGTTCATGCGCTGTTCGGTGCCGCCCGTGATGAAGATTATCTTAGCATCCTCGCCGCCGAGCTCGATGGCGGCGTCGGCGTCGGGGTAAAAGCTGCGTATGGCGACGAACGCCGCCTGAACTTCCTGAACGAAGTTGATGCCGCTGCGCTGAGAGAGGCCGAGGCCGGCACTGCCCGTGATAGAAGCGGAAAAATCGCCGCCGAACTGCTCCTTTATTTTATTGAGTTCCCTTAAAACAGTTTCGCGCACCTGCGCAAAATGACGCTCGTATGAGCGGTATAAAACTTCGCCGTCGTCCACTACCGTAACTTTTACCGTGGTGGAGCCGACGTCTATTCCCATGAGTTTTGCCATAGTACCTGCCGATATGCCGCAGAACGGGCTGCGGCCCGGCCGTGCAAGCGCACGGACCCATTATATATATTTTCATTGTGCATTATATCACAGCGGCGCGCATTTTTCAAATTTATGCACAGGCAATTACTGTTAAAATTTTGCGTAATTGAAAATATGCTTAGGTCAAGGTGCGCCGCGGGATGTAAAAAGGGCGCGCAGCGCGGCAAAATTGCCGCGCTGCGCGCCCTTTTTAAAGTGATAATTCATGCTATAACTTTTGTTCAGAACGGCTTAACGCCGTATCGGCACATGCGCATTCTCCTTTAGCACAGTTTGCACACGCATCGCCCGTGCCGCAGGTATCGCCGCCGCAGGCGCACCCGCCTTTGCAGGAGGCGACCTTGCCGCGGTATTTATCGCGCGTGGCCAGGCCGCCGCGGATGTGCCGCTCGGAGAGGTTTTTATCGAGTACCTGCCTCACGCCCGCGTACAGCGCGGCGTCGACGTCCTTCAGCCGCTCGCTGACGTCTTTATGCACGGTAGATTTGCTTATCCCGAAGTAATTTGCGCAGGCGCGGACGGTGGCGCCCGTGCCGATAATGTACTCGGCCTCCCTGACCGCCCGCTCGGCTATGTATTCCCAGGCATAATTTTCTTGCATATCTTTTCCCCCGACGGCGACCTGAATTTTGCCGGGTTGCCGTAACAGTATTCATAATATGCCGAAAATTGTAAGTTTATGACGTTTTGACCCGCGCATCAGCTTTTATGTATCGCACGGAAATTTTTAGCGGCGCGCAAAACAAAAGTTTTGCGCGCCGCCCTTACTATTTTTTAAATATAAATATGCCGTACGGGTATGCGGTATGGGCGCGGCTTACTGGGCCAATGCCTCCACGCGCACCGTTATTTTTGCCGAAACGCCCTCGAAGAGCTTGAGTTCGACATCGTATGAGCCGGCCTCGCGCAGGGGAGAGGTGAGCACTACCTTCTTTTTGTCGACGGCGTAGCCGCCCTCGGCAAGCGCCGCTGCGACATCTGCGGCGGTGACGGAGCCGAATAATCTGCCGCCCGAGCCAGCCTTTACCTTTATTGAAAAGCTCTTGCCCTTGAGCTCTGCTGCAAGGGCGCGTGCGGCCTTGAGCTCCTCTGCCTTGTGGAAGTCGGCCGCGGCCTTCTTCTGGGCGATATCGTTGATCTTTACGGCGGTGGCAACTTCCGCATAGCCGCCCTTTATTAAATAGTTGCGGGCATAGCTGTCGGAAACGTCCACAACGTCGCCCTTCTTGCCCTGACCCTTTACGTCTTTCAAGAGTATTACGCGCATATATATACACTCCTTTATCAGAGATTTTACTCTGCGTTTTTGTTTAACAATATTATACCATTTTGGGCGGTTTTGTCAATACCCGCCAAAGGATTGGGGGCGGAATAAAAGTTAAAAATCTGCGCAACATAGATTGCAGGAGGTGATTTATGATGAACGAAACCATTAACCACGGCGTCGCCTGCGACGTGAGAAACTGCAAGTACAACTCTGAAGGCGTGAATTGCACGCTCAACAAGATACAGGTTGGCTGCGGCAACGAACAGTGCACCTGCTGCGAGAGCTTTGTTGAAAAGCACTATTGATTAAAATCTGAATATTGAATGAATGAGGAGCCGCGCGGCAAAAATTGCCGCGCGGCTCCCATATTTGCGCCAATTATTTATTGAAGTTATCTTTGAGCGAAACTATCTCAGAGAGGACGAGCCCGCCGTCGGTGCACTTTTTATAGTACCCCTCGCGCAGAAGCTGGAAGGGCTTATTCTCCTCCGACTCCGCAATATATGGCTCGGCATAGCCGTGAAAGATGTGCTCGCTGTCATAGTTCAGCCTTTCGGCATAGTCCTGGTCGGGGTACTGTTCGTCCTTTAAGAGCTGTTCGTACTGCCTGAATTCGACAGGAACGCCGTATTTGCAGTCTGCCCACTGGATGACGCCTTTGGCCTTTACGGGGCACGGCTCCGTGGAGCCGCTCCTCGATTCGGGGAAATAGGTGCACTTGAGCTCCACGACCTCGCCGCTTTCGTCCTGCACGGCCTCGTCGCAGCGCACGATATAGGCGCCTTTCAGTCGCACGGTGCCGCCGACGGTGAGGCGCTTGTATTTGGGCGGGGGAACGAGGGCAAAGTCATCGCGCTCGATATACAACGAGCCGGAAAATTTTATACCCCTTGTGCCTGTTTCGGGATGCAGAGGGTTCTTTTCAAACGTAAGCTCCTCCTCTCCCTCATAGTTGGTTATGGTGAGCTTTAAGGGATTGACGACGGCCATGGCGCGCTCGGCATTCTCATTGAGGTCGTCGCGGATGCAGCTGTCGAGCTGGGCTGAGTTGACGACGGCGTACGCCTTGGCGACACCCACTCCCTCCACGAACTTTTTGAGCGCCTCAGGGGGGACGCCTCTGTTTTTAAGTCCTGCAAGCGTGGGCATGCGCGGATCGTCCCAGCCCCTCACCACGCCCTCGTCGACAAGTTTCTTCAAATAACGCTTGGACATGAGCGTGTTTGTTATGTTCAGCCTTGCAAACTCTATCTGCCTGGGCACAGGCGCAGGAAAACCAGCCTTTTCGATCACCCACTCATACAGAGGGCGGTGATTTTCGAACTCGAGCGAGCAGAGAGAATGGGTTATGCCCTCTATCGCATCGGATATCGGATGCGCGAAATCGTACATGGGGTAGATGCACCACTTGTCGCCCTGACGGTAATGCGGAACATGCGCTATGCGGTAAATGACGGGGTCGCGCATGTTTATGTTGGGCGACGACATATCTATCTTGGCGCGCAGCACCTTGGCGCCGTCGGGATAGACGCCCGTCTTCATCTCGCGGAAGAGCTTTAAGTTCTCTTCCACGCTCCTGTCCCTGTAGGGCGAGGGCGTGCCCGGCTCGGTGAGTGTGCCGCGCGTGGCCGTTATCTCCTCTGCGGAGAGGTCGCACACATAGGCGTTGCCGTCCATGATATATTTTTCGGCGATCTCATACAGCTTGTCGTAATAGTCGGAGGCGAACAGCAGCCTGTCGTATTTAAGGCCCAGCCACTCAAGCGAATCCACTATGGCGTTTACATACTCATAGTCCTCTTTGGCGGGATTTGTATCGTCCATGCGCAGATTTATTTCGCCGTGGTACTTTTCCTTTACGCCGAAATTTATGAGCAGTGCCTTTACGTGGCCGATGTGTAAATAGCCGTTGGGTTCGGGCGGGAAGCGCACCTTTATTTTGTTGCCGACGGGCTCGAATTTGCCTGCGGCAAGTTCTTCGTTTATTATCTGTTCGATGAAGTTGGAAGCTTCGGGGAGTGAAAGTTCTTTTTCTGCCATAAGTTTTAGTCTGACCTTTTTATAATATCGGTATTTTCACCGCGCTCTCTGCTTTTTATTTGAATTTATAAGACATTGCCGCTTAAAATTGATACATGGTGCAGCGAAACTGATTTTTCACCGTAGCAACCAAGCAATTAACGGGTTCATAGATGCAAGCAAGACAAGGAACGTGCGGAAGTCGTGAAGGAGTGTACACCAACGTACATGACTGAACGAAGCCGTAAACGCGACACCGTATTGCGCCGCATATATGAAGCCGAGCGGCGCTATTACGAAAGTCCAGTAATATTACCGGAGGCGTCTATATCAATATGCTCCGCCGCGGGCACCTTTCCAAGGCCGGGCATGAGGTTTATGTCGCCGGCGACGGCGACAATGAAGTTTGCGCCGCCCTTGAAGATTATGTCGCGCACATAAATTTTAAAGCCTGTGGGACGGGCGAGCTTTTTGGCGTCGTCCGAGAGGGAATACTGCGTTTTTGCGATTATGACTGGCAGCCCCTTTATTCCCTTGCCCTCGATATCGGCTATCTTTGCCTCGGCCTCGGGCGAAAAATCCGCGCCGTCGCCGCCGTAGACCTTGGTGACGATGTCGTTTATCTTTGTCTTTATATCGTCGCTCAAATCGTATGCGTATGTAAGCGAAGAGGGCTTATCGCACATCCATATAACCTTTTCGGCGAGCGCTTTTCCTCCCTCGCCGCCCTTTAAGAACACGTCGGTGAACACCGCGGGCGCGCCCGCCTCTTCGCAGGCGGAAATGACGGCCTTTATCTCTTCGGGCGTATCGGTGGCGAATCTGTTCATCGCCACGACAACGGGCTTGGAATATACCCTCTTCATATTTTCGACGTGCTTTAAAAGGTTGGGAAGCCCCGCCTTTAAAGCCGCGATATTTTCCTCTGAGAGGCTGTTTTTATCGGCGCCGCCGTGAAGTTTGAGCGCCTTTACCGTGGCCACCACCACTATGCAGTTTGGCTGAATGCCCGCCACGCGGCACTTTGTATCGAGGAACTTCTCCGCGCCGAGGTCGGCACCGAAGCCCGCCTCGGTTACGGCGTAGTCGGCAAGGGTCATGGCCGTGTAAGTCGCGCGGATGGAGTTGCAGCCGTGCGCAATATTGGCAAAGGGGCCGCCGTGCACTATCGCGGGAGTGCCCTCGAGCGTCTGCACGAGATTGGGCTTTATTGCGTCCTTTAAAAGAGTGGCCATTGCGCCCGCGACGTGCAAATCGCGCGCGTAGACGAAGTTGCCCCCCTCGTCCTCGCCGACGACGATATTTTCCAGCCTGCGCTTTAAGTCGGCAAGGTCGGTGGCAAGGCACAATACCGCCATTATCTCAGATGCCGCGGTGATATCGAAGTGCTCTTTGCGGGTGTAGCTACTACAGCCCTTCATCCTGCCCGCCTCGCAGGAGATGGTCAGGTCGCGCAGAGCGCGGTCGTTCATATCCATGCAGCGGTGGAAATACACTTCCTTTATCTTGAGTTCGTTGCCGCGGAAGATGTGGTTATCTATCACGGCACACAGGAGGTTGTTTGCCGAAGTTATGGCGTGCAGGTCGCCCGTGAAGTGAAGGTTGATATCGGCCATAGGCACGACCTGGGCATAGCCGCCGCCCGCGGCGCCCCCCTTTATGCCGAACACGGGCCCCAAAGAGGGTTCGCGCAGGGCGAGGCACACCCTCTTGCCGAGCTTTGCGATGCCGTCGGCAAGGCCGATCGACACGGTAGTCTTGCCCTCGCCGCTGGCGGTGGGGTTTATGGAAGTGACTAAAATGAGTTTTGCCCCGGGGTTTACCTCTTTTAAGTTTATTTTGGCCTTGTACCTGCCGTAAAGCTCTAAATCGTCCTCTTTGAGGCCGAGCCTGGCGGCAACGCGGGTTATGGGCTGCATTTTACAACTTTCGGCAATTTCGATATCGGATAACATTGTGCACCTTACATTAAAACTTACTTTTGGATATTATATACAGATTATAGCACAGGTGGCAGGGCAAAGTACATAGTTTTTGCAGATTTTTTGAAAAAGCGCGGCAAAATTTTTGAAGCGCGCCGCCTTTTGCACGCAATTTACCTTTTAAGGCGCGCGATAAGCGCGCAAATGCTTGACTAAAGCGGGCGTTTTGACTAAAATCTATATTATTATAAATCAAGGGCGGGCGCAACATTTTTGCGCCGCTTGAATTTACAGGAGAACGGAATTTATGGCAGATAAGAAGAGAGCCGTAACGCAGGAAAAACTTGTGGCGCTGTGCAAGAACAGGGGCTTCATCTTCCCCGGCAGCGAGATCTACGGCGGACTTGCAAATACATGGGACTACGGCCCCCTGGGCGTGGAGCTCAAGAACAACATAAAGCGCGCATGGTGGAAAAAGTTCGTGCAGGAGAACGTGTATAACACCGGCCTTGACAGCGCGATACTCATGAATCCCAGAACGTGGAAAGCCTCGGGACACATCGGCGGCTTTTCCGACCCCCTCATGGACTGCAGGAACTGCAAGACGAGGCACAGGGCGGATAACCTCATAGAGGACTACTGCAAGAAGCACAATCTGGACGTAAAAGTTGAAGCCATGGACAACGACGCCATGGAGGCCTTTATAACAGAGCACAAGATAGTCTGCCCCGCATGCGGCAAGAGCGACTTTACGCCCATAAGGAAGTTCAACCTGATGTTCAAGACGTTCCAGGGCGTTACAGAGGACAGCGTGAATACCGTGTACCTCCGCCCCGAAACGGCGCAGGGAATATTTGTAGACTTCAAGAATGTACAGCGCTCGACGCGCATGAGGGTACCCTTCGGCATAGGCCAGATAGGAAAGTCCTTCAGAAACGAGATAACGCCGGGAAACTTTATCTTCCGCGTGCGCGAATTCGAGCAGATGGAGCTGGAGTTCTTCTGCAAGCCCGGCACCGACCTGGAGTGGTTCAACTACTGGAAAAACTACTGCCACGAATGGCTGCTCTCGCTGGGTCTTAAAGACGAGAACTTAAAGCTCAGAGATCACTCTCCCGAAGAACTATGCTTCTATTCAAAAGCCACGACCGACTTTGAATATAACTTCGCCTTCGGCTGGGGCGAACTGTGGGGCGTTGCCGACAGGACGGACTACGACCTCACGCAGCACCAGAACGAGAGCGGCGAGAGTATGGAATATACCGACCCCGTAACGGGCGAGAAGTATATACCGTATGTAATAGAACCTTCCTTGGGCGTTGAAAGGACGGTGCTCGCCGTGCTCACCGACGCATACGACGAGGAGGTTCTGGACTCCGAAAAGAACGACGTGCGCACGGTATTGCACCTGCACCCCTTCCTTGCGCCCTATAAGGCCGCCATACTCCCCCTGCAGAAGAACCTTGCCGACAAGGCGCAGGAACTCTATGCCGAGCTTGCGAAGAGCTTTTCGGTGACGTACGACGTGACGGGCTCGATAGGCAAGCGCTACCGCAGGCAGGACGAGATAGGCACCCCCTGCTGCATAACGGTGGACTTCCAGACGCTGGAGGACAATACCGTGACCGTGCGCGATCGCGACAGCATGGAGCAGATAAGGATAAACATCGACGAGCTGGAGGGCTACCTTACAAAGCTGACGAAATTTTAAGTTTGGGTCCGCCTACGGGCGGACGCTCCCCCTGCCATTTCGACCGTAAGGAGTGAAGTGAGTGAAGCGAAGAAATTTCAACGTCCTACGCAATTGTTTTATTGAGATTTCTTCACACGGGCTACGCCCTTGGTCAAAACAACAAAGAAGAACAGCAAATAAAGTTATACAAATAGAAAGCCGCGGGCGTGTGCAATGCGCACGCCCGCGGCTTTCTATTTTTTTGTAAAAAATGCGTATTGTTTACGGTATATGCCGTACTGTACATTATCGTCCGCAGCCGAGGCTTTGACCTGAATCAGATTGCCGTCCCTGATGACAAAACTGTAAACGTCGTCGCCCCTCGCACCGATTTTTCCGACGGAATAGAACACAGCCGTACTGCCGCTTGCAAAAGTGAGTGTAACCCTCGTCCACAAGTAACGCCCCTCTTGCACGGCAGGAATTGCCGACGACCACGCGCCCGTCGGCGCGGACGTCCCGCTCGTTCCCTCTTGATACTCAACCGTTGTTTCGGTGATCCTGTTGTTTTCGGCGGTCTCCGCCGCTTCTTTCGCTGCGCCTGCGGTTTCTTTTGTTTCGCTTATATCCAACGCAAAGGCATTGACGATGCCGTGCCTCCTTTACGCCGATTTCTGCGCATTTGCGAGATAATCTCTGATAAGCTGCCTTACGAGGGTGCTCATCGAAAGCTCTTTCTCTGCGGCGAGCTTTTTCAGTTCCTCGTGGGTAGCAGGCGAAAGACACACTCCGAGATAAACCACGTCTTTCTTCTTGCCCATAAGCAATACCTCCGTAAAACAAAAAAATAGGTCTGCCAAGTTAAGGCAGACCTACTATCAAGCCGTTTTATGAGGGATAAAAAAATAGGCTTGCCTCAACTCGCAAACCTATTGTAGAATAACAAATATATTAAATATACATATTGACAATCAAAATATATGTGATATAATAATTACAAAAGTATACAAATTTTATTATTTAATATAAAATTGTATATATAATACAATAAAAAATGTAAGAGGCTATACCAATGCAGTACTACATATATCATTCTTGTAAAACATTAAATTTAACTTCTATAATGACAGGAGTATTATATGAATAAAATAACTACATTTTTAGCTTTGGCACTAACAATGCTCGTCATCTGTTTTATAGGGTGCAGCAACAAATACAATGCAACACTAATAAGCAATGCCGACGATATAATTAGACCGAATTTTCTTGAACAGAACAGGGTATCGGGAGCATTTTACCTGAATTCTGACTATAAAGAAGGCATCGATTCCCCTGATGAGCGCTATATTTTTGACGAAAGTTCGCCTGAAAGCAGAACTTTTATAATCAAAGAAAAAAGCCAATTCAACGAAATATTTGACGAGGATAAATTTTCGATAGATTTGACCGACAAAATGGCGATTCTGTATATTTTTGCAGATGTATACGGCACCAGAGATTATAAACTTTCCGGCATAGAAAAAACAGCAGACCGGCTTGAAATTTGTTGCAATCTTGAATACAGTGCAGCCGACGACGCCACAATGCCATTCAGACGATGTTTTGTGATTATAATGGACAAAATTAATATTGATAGCGCAATATTTATAAATCAACAATAGGAGTTTGAAATATGAAGAAGAAATTTAAGACTTTATATGTACTAAATATAGTAATTATTATTTTTTTATTGATTCTGTTTAATACCTCATTCTACTACCCCGCAAAAACTAATTTGTCATCAGTTGATAATAAACAAGATATAAATTATATAACCGTTAATACCGACGACATTAAAAACATAAATACTATTACAGAACAAAATAAAAATATCAATGAAATTAATAATTACACTAAACTGAGCAATAATTTTATTAAACCCGCATTTCCAAACAAAGAAATTGCTTCATGCGAAAATCTATATAATTTAGATGGTAGCGCAGATTTTATTTATATTAAATTTGAAAACGCAGGTTATGCTATTTATTCCAAACAAACTATGGAATTGATGGAATATAGTATGAACAGTAATCTTCCTTATAAATCTAATGAAATTAAATATTATGCAGGACCTTCAAATTATCTTTACAAATTAAATAATAAATTTTATAATGTTCTAACAAATAAGCAACTTAAAGTTACAACACAAGAAACTGAAACCATCGCTCAGCAAATAGAGCAAGCAACTGTAAATCAGCAAGCACAATCATATTCAATCACTTCTTACGAAAACAGCACCTTAACTCAAAATGACGATAACAATGAGATTAAGTCGGCACCTGACATTAATACCGATGACTTAATAGCCGCCTCTACAATATCTGGTCGTTTAATTGAAAACTACAAGTATTTTTTAGCTAATCCTACGCATGGAGACAATTTTGCAGGCGAAGTATATGGTAATGGCAACACTGGCACATGCGGTCCAATATCAGCACAGTTGCTTCTTAGTTTTAACAATTACTATAATGATAGACGACTTATTACTAATAAATTCTTAAATGGCTATAACGATATAAAAAATGCAGTTACAGAACCAGAAAAAAACCCGAATTATTGTACCGACCCATCATTAATGAATCAATGGACAACAGGAACGAGAAGTGAGCCTACCGGTAAAAATAGTTTTTATAACGAAATGATTACAAGAATAATGAGTCCAAATTCTAGTGGTTCTACTATTAACGAGGTCACTAGCGGCATAAGGTCATATCTAAATGACACTATTGGTGCAGGAGAGTATGGTTTAACAAAAGATGAACAGCAATGGGCATTTGGATATTCACCAATAAATTCTTATTTTATAAAAGAGAGTTTAAACGAAGGCAGACCTTTAATAATTAGCATGAATTCGCATTTAGGAGCAATAAATCACGATGTCGTTGCCTATGGATATCAAGATTATACATACCCAAACGGTGAAGGCTCTTATGAAGGATTTGTAGTACACTTCGGTTGGTCGCAAGCAAGCAATGCATGTATTTGGGTAAACTCTGCATGGTGTGACGCTTATATAACTTTAAAGTTATTCCATACACATGATTGTGAAATAGTAGGAAATATTGAAAACACAAACAAAACAGAGTACAGGTGCACATCATGTGGTTATAGGTCAGATGCCAATCCATATAGTAGCTATATACTTATCGACAATCTAGGAAAAAATGGAAACAACTGGAATATCAAAATAGAGAATCCATTTAACTATGGCATAACTGTTTATTATAATAAGAAAATGTGTTTTTCTGGAGACGCTGGAAAATGGTTAGGACTTAAAGATATTGAAGCTTTTTATCTACCCGCAAAAAATTCAACAACAAAATTGATTTCCGAAAATTTTTTAGCAACTTCTATTGCTGTAAGCCATATAAGTAAAGGCATAAGATTTATAACCTATGGATATAATTTAACACAAAATGGCGATATGGATATACATTATAACATTGTTGATGTATAAGATATGCTAAAATTATTCATAAACAACTTATAGTGTAGTTGTTTAAAGCCGAAACGGGCGGAATATCTGCCTGTTTCGGCTTATTTTAAATAATTTATTCAGTTTTCATCCTCGTCGAGATAGGACTTGACAATACTCTTCCCCAGCTTTTTGCCTATGCGCATAAGACGCGACTTTATCGTGCGGCGGGGCTTCTTTTCAGGCTCTTCGAGCCTGTCCTCAAGTTCCATGGATTTTGTGGGATTGTGATTTACATAGCCGCATTCCTCGGCGTATTCAAACACGCGCTTGAATATTCCTTCGGCGATCTCCCTGAGCTCTGCGGGGAGGACGTCGACGGTAGAATAGATGGTCTTTGCATCGATCGAAGTTATGTACTTCTTGCCGAGCGAGGGAATGAGAAATCCGTCGATGCACCTGTTTATATCGTCTATGTACTTAGGCGATATCTTGCTGGTGGAATGCATCGTTGCCGCGCCCTCGCGGACGAGCTCGTACCACTCCAGAAGCACCACCGAAAAGCGCGCCTTGCCCTTTGCGGGCGAAACGGCCCAGCGGGCTATGTTGGTGAAACCGCCGAACACGAGCGGTATGGCCTGGATGACTATGATTATTACCGAAAATATGACGAGCACCGTTTCGAGCGCGACGTGCAGCGTGCCCGTATTCTCGCCCGAGCCTATCGCAAGCGCGACTATTGCCATAGCTATTGATATCACACGGATACACAGACGGAAAATTTTGAGCGCCTTGTTATATTTTTTTACCGTCTTTGTGGTGGCGTCGCCGGCAAAAGCCGACACGAGCAGAAGGAGAACGACAAACACGGCGTATATGCCGAGCATGCAGTATATGGCTATCTCCAGCCCGACGGATATCATCTTGTTCGTGAGAATGGAATACACGGCGTAACCCGTGTATATCATAGTGAACACCAGGCTGCAAATGAGCGAAAACAGATTTAGCCTGCGTGCTATGACTGCACGGTTCGAGTATATATTTTTGAAAAAACAGCGCAGATCGAACACGTCTTTGGCAAGAGTGAACGTCTCTTCGGCGGAGATGGTGTGGCGCACCACGCGCTCCCTCTCCTCTTCGGGCCGCTCTTCGGCGGCAATTTTTTGATTTTTATCCATAAGTACCTCACGGGCGCGCAAAACTGCGTCTGTCCGGATCAGATAAGTTTATCGTATTGAATATAGAGCTCCTCCTGCTCCCTTTTGAGTTCGTCCAGCCGCCTGCACAGCCGCTCTATCTCGCGGTAGTCGGCCGTGACGGCAGGATCGGCAAGTTTTTCCGAGAGGGCCGCCTCCTCCTCTTCGTTTTTGGAGATGGCCTCCTCTATCTGCTTTATGCGCGCCTTTTGCGCCGCCTCGGCCGCGCGCTCCTTTTTGGAGCGGTAGCCCTCGCGCCGGCTCTCGAGATATGCCTGCTGAGCCTCTTTTGCCTGCATTTCTGCAAGCTCTTTTGCCTGCCGCCTCTTCTCCTCGCGGAAGGACTCGTAGTTTCCGTTTACGAAATTCAGCTTTCCTCCCTCAATCTCGGCAACGCAGTCGGCGAGGGCGGAGATGAAATAGCGGTCGTGGCTGACGAATATCAGCGTGCCGCCGAACTCTTTCAAAGCGCGCTCTAAACTTTCACGTGCGGGCAGATCGAGGTGGTTGGTGGGCTCGTCTAAAAGGAGCACGTTGCCCTCCTCGGCCTCGAGTACGCTCAAAGCGAGCTTTGCGCGCTCCCCGCCCGAGAGCTCGCCCACCTTTTTATACATATCCTCGGCGACGAGGCCGCAGCGGGCCAGCCGCGCGCGCACGTCCGTCTGCGAGGAGCTGACGTGCCGCTCCCACAGCTCTGCAAGCACGGTGTTTTCGGGATTTAAATTTAAATTCTCCTGGTCGTAGTAAGCTATCTTCACAAACCTGCCGAGCAGGCAGTTATAGTTGCCGCCGCCCGCAATGAGCTTTAACAGCGTTGACTTGCCCGTGCCGTTTTCGCCGACGACCGCCAGCTTTTTGCCGCGCGTGAGCTGAAGGCTGCCGCCATTGAACAGCGTTTTGCCGCCGACGGAGAGGTCTAAATTTTTTATGTCGAGCACGAGCTCGCCCGTGTTTACGGGGAACACGAACTTGAAGCGCGGCGGGGCGGGCGGCGTGTACGGCTTTTCCAAAATTTCCATGCGCTCCAGCCTGTTCACGCGCGAGAGCGCCGATTTTGCCGTGGTGGCGCGCACTATGTTCCTGTCTACATAGTCCTGAAGGCGCGCCCTCTCCTCCTGCTGCCTTTCGTACTCCTTTTGCTCGAGGGCGAGGCGCTCGGCCTTTAACACCTTATACTTGGTGTAGTTGCCGGGGTAGGAAAAGAGCCTTTTGTTCTCTATCTCGAGCGTGCGCGAGCAGACGCGGTCTAAAAAGTACCTGTCGTGCGAGACTACGAGCACGGCGCCGCGGAAGGCGGCGAGGTATTCCTCCAGCCAGAATAGCGTTTTTATATCGAGGTGGTTGGTGGGCTCGTCTAAAATCAGCAGGTCGGGCTCCTCCAAGAGCAGACGGGCGAGCTTTAGCCTCGTCTTTTCCCCGCCCGACATGGTGGAGATCTTCTGCTCATACAGCCCCGCAAAGCCCATGCCGCCGAGCACCGTCTTTACGCGCACTTCGGCGTTGTAGCAGTCGTGCGCGGCGATATACTTTTCAACCGCCTCATACTTTGACGAGAGCTGTTTATATTCCGCGCTGCCGTACCCGGCCGCGGAGAGATCTTCCGAAAGTTTTGCAAGGCGGGAGATCGCGTCGAGTTGCGGCTTTACTGCAAGGAGCATCTCTGAATATACAGTGCCCTCGGCCTCGAGGCCGCCCGTCTGCTCCAAAAAGCCGAAAGTTGCGCCGTTTTTCTTTTGGATATCGCCGCTTTCGGGATAGATGGCGCCCGTGATGAGCTTTAACAGCGTGGTCTTGCCCGCGCCGTTTTCGCCTATCAGGCCGACCCGCTCGCCCTCGTTGAGCGTGAAGTTTATATCCGAGAGTATCGGGTCGCCGATATATGAAAAATTTACCGAATTGAATGTGATAAGCATAGTAAAAAATTTACGCCGTGGAGCGGCAGCACGAATTTAGTTCGGGCGTTAAGCCGCGCCGCGACCATATTCCTCACGGAAAAAGATTTGCGGCAGCAAAGATTTTTCGTGAACTCTTTTAATAGTCCCACTTGGGTATGTATATTGTAGCGGCGCTGTCGCGCTCCTGCAGAAAGACGTTTTCAAGCCCTGCCGCCTCCACCGCCGCGAGCACCTTTTTATATTCGCGCGCGGTGATTTTGCGATTGAGTTCGGGTATCCCCTCTATGTCGCCGCAGGGGGTGTATTGGCTCATCAGGCTGAAATAAACGGTGCGCGGCAGCATTGCGACAAAGTTGACCACGTTTACCGAATCTTCCACGCCCATCGGCATGATGAGATGGCGCACGATACAGCCGGAGAGCATCTTTCCTTCTTCATCGAACTGCGGCTGTTTTTTCGCCATAAATTCTATGGCGGGCAGGGCGTACTTTGCGTAGTCGGCACGCGAAGTGTAGCGCGCGGCCATATCGCGGCTGATGAATTTTAAGTCGGGCAGCCAGATATCTACAAACTCTGCCGCAAGAGATAAACTTTCGAGCTTTTCATAGCCGTGGGTGTTATAGACCACGGGAATTTCAGGACGGTACAGAGAGACCGCCTCGGCTATGTCCGCAAGGTAGTGCGTGGGGTTGACGAGATTTATGTTGTCGGCGCCCATATCCTCGAGCTCTTTAAAGATATCGGCAAGCTGGGCGGGCGTTATGTCCTTGCCGCGCGCGGCGCGCGAGACCTCGAAATTCTGGCAGAACCTGCACTTTAGCGGGCAGCCGCAGAAAAATATGCAGCCGCTGCCCTTTTTGAAGGAGATCGGCGGTTCTTCAAACGGGTGAAGATAGTATTTTGCAATTTTAAGCCCCTTTACCGAACATGCGCCGACAGATTTTGCGCGGTCGGCGCCGCAGGAGACGGGGCATTGAGTACAATTCATGAAGCCATTATACAATATTTTAAACGAGATTGCAATAAAAGAGGCGTTTTTATTTGACAGAGCAAAAATTGGGTGATATACTCTTGGCACAACCGGATCAGAAGCAACCCGAACACAGTTCAGATTGCTTTGGCTTGGTTCACCATAAAGAGTGTGCGAGGGAACGGCCCTTTGACCACACAGCAACCTGCAACGGGACAAGCGTTGCAAGGTGCTAATGCCGTACCGATGGGGTAAATAATTTTTGTGGTTATAAGCTCCGCGGTGCGCGGAGCTTTTTTTAAAGTTTGTATATACTTCGCAATACTGTGTTGCGCTCCGCTTTACTCGGGTCATGTACGTCTTTGTACACTCCCCGTCGTAAATACCCGCGCGCCGCGTCTTGCTCGCATCTACAAACTTTTAAGCTGATATAAATCAAGCAAATTTTACGCCGAAAAAATTTATATAAGGTATTTATACAAGGACAACTATGAAGAAACTTTTTACCAGCGAGAGCGTTACCGAAGGACATCCCGACAAGCTGTGCGACCAGATTTCGGACGGCATTTTAGACGCTGTTCTGGCGCAGGACAGCATGGCGCGCTGTGCGATAGAGTGCTGCGCAGCCTACAACCAACTTATGATAATGGGTGAGATAACCACCACGGCGAAGGTGAAATATAAGAAAGTCGCGCGCGACATAATGGCCAAAGTGGGCTATACCTTTGGCAACTTCCGCGCGGACAACTGCAAGATAACCCTTGCCGTTCACAGGCAGAGCCCCGACATCGCCATGGGCGTTGACAGCTCGCTTGAAAACCGCACGGGCGGCGAACTTGCCGACCTTATAGGCGCAGGCGACCAGGGCATGATGTTCGGCTATGCCTGCAACGAGACGGCGGAATACATGCCTATTTCGGCGCACCTTGCAAACAGAATGGCAAAGCGCCTTGCCGATGTGAGAAAGTGCGGACTTTTACCCTACCTCCGCCCGGACGGAAAGACGCAGGTGACCGTTGAATACGACGGGAAAAAACCCGTGCGCGTAGATACTGTAGTCGTTTCCGCCCAGCATAACGAAAACGTACACCAGGAGATGCTTAAAAAGGACATCAAAAAATATGTGATAGACAGCGTTATACCAAAGGAGCTGCTGGACGAAAACACAAAGTATTTTATAAACCCCACGGGCAGGTTCGAGATAGGCGGTCCCGAGGGCGACAGCGGCCTTACCGGCAGGAAGATAATCGTGGATACCTACGGAGGCAGGTGCGCGCACGGCGGCGGAGCCTTTTCGGGCAAGGACCCGACGAAGGTCGACCGCTCCTCAGCATACATGGCGCGCTACGTGTGCAAAAATATCGTGGCGGCGGGGCTTGCCGACGAAATAGAATTGCAGGTGGCGTATGCTATAGGCGTTTCAAAACCCGTTTCGGTATTTGTTGATACCTACGGCACGGGCAAACTTCCCGACGGCGAGATAGCCGACATCATCGTGCGCGAGTTTGACCTGCGCCCCTACTCCGTCATCGAAACTTTGGGACTGCGCAGGCCGATATACCTGCAGACGGCGGCCTACGGACACTTCGGCAAGCCCAATCTCCCCTGGGAGCGGCTTGACAGGGTGGATGATTTAAAGAAATATCTTGGATAGTTCACGAAATTGTCGCGCAGGCCGTGCGCGACAATTTCCGTGATTTGAGGGGCCAGCCCCTCTTTGCGCGACCTTTAGTGCCCACGATTATATAGTCGCGCAAATTCCCCCTTTGGTGCGCGAGCGAAACGCTGCTTTGCCGAGGGGCTCCCGCTTGCGGGAAACGGCAAAACGTGCTGACCGCAGCAAATTGTTCTCGTGCGGCGAGCTGTAAAATACCGCCGCAATTTGCGGCTTCCCAAAGGGAACCTCCGCAAAGTGTCGTCGGCTACGCCTCCTCGCGCGGTCACCGCTC
>DVHB01000018.1 GCA_018712405.1 Candidatus Coproplasma stercoripullorum | reverse complement strand
TACTGCGGGCGGCACATCTTGCAAGATGTGCCGCCCGCAGTATTAACCCCAAATAAAGCCTGCTGATACTTCAGCAGGCTTTATTTGGGGTTAAAACAAAAAGTCACGGCAGCGTTTGCAACCGTGACTTTTTAATAATCGGTAAGCCCCGACAGATATTCCGATGAAATTTCAAGCGCCCTGCATATTGCAAACAGTTGCTCCGCGTCGGGTGCGGCTTTGGCTCGCTTATAGTGGCCTTGTCCCCCTTGCTAAAGGGGCAACAGTTGCGCCGCCAGAGGAACTTGGTTCCTCAAATCACGAAAAATTCCCGTCGCGCAAGACGGGAATTTTTGTGAACCTTTTTACATCACAACAATATCGTTCTGTTCAAACAGCGCCTTGTATTCGCGGGGGAATACGTCGTCGGTTATCAGCACGTCGATGTCCTCCAGGTGGGCAAAGGTATAGGGGTTTATCTTCCCTATCTTTGAACTGTCGAGCATCATATAAACGTGACGCGCCTTCTTGAACACCTGCTTCAAAAGGTCGCTCTCCGTCTGGCTGTTGCACGAAAACCCGTGCTCCGGCGTGAAGGCCAGCGCCGAAACTATTGCTATCTCAAAATTCGTATTGTCGAAATATGCCTTTGCGGCGGGGGAGGAGGTCGAAAGATTGTCCTTCATCAGCTGTCCGCCCACAACGGTTATCTCTACGTTCTTTTTCTGCGCAAGCTCCATGGCAACGGCAATGCCGTTCGTGAATACGTTGCACTTTATGTCGGGCATCTCCTTTGAAAGATACATCGCCGTTGTGCCGCCGTCCAAAAATATGCTCGTACCCTCGTCGATGAGAGTGGCGGCCTTCTGCGCGATGACTATCTTCGCGTCCATGTTGATGGTCGTCTTTTTTGTGTATGCCTCGCCCGAAACTTTTTGTACTTCTTTTACCGACATGGCGCCGCCGCGTATGCGGATGATGCGCCCGTCCTCCTCAAGCTGCGAAAGGTCGCGCCGCAGCGTCATCTGCGAAACGTCGGGGAACGCTTCTTCAAGTTGCTCAAGTGTCATTTTGCCGCGTTTGTCGAGTATTTCGGCTACTTCTTCAAGTCTTTCACGTTTCACTTTAACACGATCTCCTTTGTTTAAAATTAACAACTAAAAGTTTCTTGTGTTTATTATATAACTATTTTGCCTCAAAGTCAAGGTTTATATTAACATTTTTAACATATACTGTGATTGTGTTGTTAAATTTTTTCACGGAATAGATGTGATTTCCGCTTCGTACATATGCGCCGCTTATTTCTTGCAATTTATTCAGCTCTATGTTATACTGTATAGGCATGATGCCCTTTGCGGCGCGGCTGCCGCATTAATTGCGGCAAAATTATCTCGGTAGGTTCTATGAGAGTAAGACGTTTAAAATTTCGCCCGATAGGAATAGTGGTCGCAAGTTTCGTTCTGGTCATTTTTGTCGGCGCGGGCCTTTTGTGCCTTCCGTTTGCGGTGAAGAGCGGCGAGCCCGATTTTCTCATCGCACTCTTTTCTGCAACTAGCGCGACCTGCGTTACCGGCCACACCGTTGTAGATATATTCAGCTACTTCACTTCCTTCGGCCAGGCGGTCATGCTAATACTTATTCAGATAGGCGGACTCGGGTTCATTACCATAATTTCCCTCTTCATGCTCTATATGAAGAAGGACGTCACCCTTTCCGACAGGAAGCTTGCTCTCCAGTCGGCCGGCGGCCTCAAGATGATGGGACTAAAAGAGCTGCTGAAGTATATCTTTATCGGCACGTTTTCGCTTGAATTTCTCGGTGCGGTGCTGCTTGCAATAAGTTTTGTCCACGATTACGGCTGGGGCGACGGCATATGGCAGGCCGTATTTACTTCCGTTTCGTCTTTCTGCAACGCAGGCTTTTCCCTTACAGGCCAGGGGGGCGACTTGTCGCTTGCCGGCTACAATTCTGACCCTCTGTTTCTGATAACGGTGATGGCGCTCATAACGATAGGCGGCCTCGGGTTCTATGTGTGGTACGACGTAATAAAAAACAGGTTCCGTCCCTCGCGCTATTCCCTGCACACAAAGGTGGTGCTCATCTCCACCGGCAGCATACTGCTGATTGCATGGGCGCTTTTTATGGCGTTCGAGTGGAACAACCCCGGCACCATAGGCGAAATGAATGCCGTTGACAAAGTTATAAACAGCCTGTTCTTTGCCGTGACGCCGAGGACGGCGGGACATTACACCGTCGACATGAACTACTTCTCCGACGGCTCTTACCTCCTTACTAATCTTCTGATGTTTGTGGGCGGCAGCCCCGGTTCTACCGCGGGCGGCGTAAAGACGACCACATTTGTCGTTCTGGTGCTCACTATGATTACTGCTTGCAGGAGAGAGAGGCAGGTGCGTGTGTTCAAGCGCGGCATAGAGCAGGACGACGCCATCAATGCCGTAACAGTAACTATGTTGTATGTGTTTGCGATAGCCATCAGCGTGTTTATAATCTGCGGCGTCGACGGCGGCACGCCTTACGAGTCTGACTACGGCAGTTGGGCGACGGTAATTAACGGCGTCGAAGTGCCCAATGTGGTAAACTTCAAAAATGTGCTGTTCGAGGTCATTTCGGCGATAAGCGCAACGGGGCTCACCATGGGTATCACGGCTGAGCTGTCCGCTCTTTCGCAGGTGATACTTATACTCCTCATGTTCTTCGGCAGGGTGGGCGGCTATACGCTGGTTCTCGTATTCTCCGAAACAAGGAGACCCCCGGCTATCACGCGCATGCCCGAACACATAATGATAGGCTAAGGGTTCACGAATTTCTCGTGCTGGTGACGCGCGATAAATTCCGTGAGATTTGGGGAGCCAGCTCCCCCTTGCCCCGATTTCAGGGGCTCTCATATCATATAATCGGGGCAATTCCCCCTTTGGTGAGCTCGCTTCGCGACAAATTGAGTCGCGCTGGCGCAGGGAAACCCTGCTTGCGCATAGTAATTTATTTTAAAAATTATTCCGCATTTAGCCTCCCATCAAGGGGAGGTGCCGAACATTTGCGAGGCGGAGGGGTTCTTGGGCTCCCTTGCTAAAGGGAGCTGACCAAACCGTAAGGTTTGGGCTGATGGATATATAAGATTAACTATATTACAATGTTAAGTATTGGTGCATTATTATAAGTTTAATGCGGATTTTTTTGTGACTTTCAGTTTCCGGCGCGGAGATTCTCTGTAAGGAGTTTATTCTTATGAAAAAAAGTGTTATAATCATCGGTATCGGTAAATTCGGCGCGCATCTCGCCGAAAAAATGCAGGATCTCGGACACGACGTGCTCATTTTTGACCGCAATCAGGCCAGCATAGAGCGTTTTGCCACCCGTTTTGCCGATGCTCAGGTGGGTGACTTTACGAACGAAGATGTTTTAAAGGAGCTCGATGTGTCTTCATACGACGCCGTATGTATAACCATAGGCGACGATTTTGAAGCGTCGATGATAACTACCATGCTCTTAAAGCGTCTTGGCGCAAGGTATGTCGTGGTACGCGCCCGCTCCGAAACGGAGTGCGACCTTCTCAGGAAGGTGGGCGCCGACGAGATCGTCTATGCCGACGGCGACGCGACCGATAAGCTCGCCATGCGCCTGGGCGGCAACAATATATTCGATTATATCCAGCTCACCGACGGATATGCTATTTTCGAGGTTCCTATATTGAAGTCATGGGAGGGCAAGTCGATAGCCGAGCTCGATATCCGCAGAAGATTCAAAATCAACATCGTCGCCATAAAGAACGACGAAGTGCTCGACCCGACTCCTATGCCCGATTACCGTTTCAAGGCCGACGACCATATCCTCGTGATAGGCAAATCGCGCGACGTATTCAAACTCGACGCCAAAAATATCTGAAATTTGCTTGCTTTGAACGGGGTTTTGTATTATAATTTTTAAAACTGTATAGATCCGCAAGACGGAAAAACTGCGCGACTGCCCATACAGAGAGCGGGGGTAAAGGTGAAAGCCCCGCATAGGCTCCCGCAGGGTATGCGCCGTCTGAACTTAAGTTCAAGGACGGGAGAGGAAATGCTCCCGCGGCCGCCCCCGTAACAGGGCAAACGAGCGCCGCCGCTTTGGCGGCGGAAGTGAAGTGGAACAGCGGTAGCGCGCCTTCGCATATAATGCAGGGCGCGCTTATTTTATGCCGCCGTGCAAGGCATGCATGAGCAAGGCTGATTAAATACGCCGATACCTCTTTTTCGCGACAAAAATATAAAATTCACGGAAAATTTTTGCGCAGCAAAAGATTTTCGTGAGGGAAGTCATTTATGTTTTTTAAAAGATTGCGTGCAGATATAAACGCAGCAAAGCGCAACGACCCCGCCGCGCGCAGCAAGTTCGAAATATGGCTCACTTATTCGGGCGTGCACGCGCTCTCGTGGCACAGGTCGGCTGCATTCTTCTACAGAATAAAATTAAAGCTCATAGCCCGCATAATAAGCCAGCTCGGTAAATTTTTCACGGGCATAGAGATCCACCCCGCCGCAAAGATAGCCCCGGGCGTGTTCATCGACCACGGCGCGGGCGTCGTGATAGGCGAAACTGCCGAAGTGGGCGAGGGCACCGTGATATACCAGGGCTGCACGCTCGGCGGCACGGGCAAGGAGACGGGCAAGCGCCACCCCACGGTGGGCAAAAACTGCGTCATCTCGGCGGGCGCCAAGGTGCTCGGCGGCATAACGGTGGGCGACTGCGCCAAGGTGGGCGCGGGCGCCGTCGTGTTAAAGGATGTCCCTCCGCACGCAACGGTTGTGGGCGTGCCCGCGCGCGTGGTGCGCATCGGCGGCAGCAAGGAGGGGGTGGACCTCTACCAGGAAAAGTCCGATCCCTACGCAAAGGAGATATGCCGTCTTCGCGAGCGCGTGTTCAGACTGGAGGAAGAGCTGAGAAAGCTCGTCGGGGAAGAGGTCATACCTCCCTATGTTCCCGAAGAAGAGTTCGTAAGGGAGGCCCGTTTGGGCGGCGGGCAGCTCAGGTGCCCCGAGGCCGCCGATACGAAGCAGGCCGAACCGGACGGCGATGCAAAACAAAATGATAAAAAGTAAAAAGACGGTTAAAATCGTTTGAAAAACTCAATATTCACATATATAATATAAGCAGAAAAATACAGGATAGTTTATGAAGATTTACAACACTCTCACCCGCCGCAAGGAAGAGTTTTCTCCCATAGAGGACGGCAAGGTAAAAATGTATGCCTGTGGCATAACCGTCTCCGGCGAGGCGCACATAGGTCACGGCTTTCAGGCGCTCATCTACGATATCATGCGCAAATATCTTGAAAAGAAGGGGTATCGGGTAAAGTATGCCCGCAATTACACCGACGTGGACGACAAGATCATAGCGCGCAGCAGGGAAACGGGCATTCCCGCCGATAAGTACGCCGAGATGATGATAAAGGACACCGACGAGGTCATGCGCGAGTTCGGCGTCGACGATCCCAACGTCTGGCTCAAGGCCACGCAGAATATCGGCAACATAATCGACTTTATCTCGCAGCTTATAGAAAAAGGTCACGCCTACGCCGCCCCCTCGGGCGATGTGTATTTCGACGTGTCCAGCTTTCCCGCTTACGGGTGTCTTTCAAACCGCACGGTGGAGGACATGCTCGACGGCGTGCGCGTTGAAAACGCCGAGGATAAGAAGAATCCCGCCGACTTCGCGCTGTGGAAAGCTGCGAAGCCGGGAGAGATATGCTGGGACTCCCCTTGGGGCAAGGGCAGGCCGGGCTGGCACATAGAGTGCTCGGCCATGAACCGCGCCGCCTTCGGCGACCAGATAGATATCCACGGCGGCGGCAGAGACCTCATTTTCCCTCACCACGAAAACGAGATCGCGCAGACCGAATCTCTTACGGGTAAGCGCTTTGCCAAGTACTGGACGCATAACGGCCTCATAAAGGTCAACGGCCAGAAGATGTCAAAATCGCTCGGCAATTCGCTGCTTTTAAAGGATCTGCTGAAAAAATACACCAACGAGGCGATAAAGTTCGCCATATTGCAGACCAACTACCGCAACGATATAAATATTACCGATACGCTCTTCCCCGAGGCAGAGAAGCACCTCACCGAATTTTATAAGGTGCTGAAGGCGGCGGAGGAGAAGTTCGGCAAAGGAACTGTCGGTAATCCCGAAATAGATAAACAGTTCGACGAGTGCATGGACGACGATTTCAACACCGCGCTTGCCCTCTCAAACCTGTACGGCATATTCAAAAAGATATCGGCAAAGCTGGCCGCGGGCGACAGTTCTGCCGCCGAGGATGCATACCAGGTGCGCAAGACCTATTCTCTTTTAGGCCTTTTCAAAAAGGACTGCGGCGAATACCTCGCCGAAGTGGCAGCAAAGAATCCCGAGGAGGAGATTCCCGCAGAGGTAAAGGCCCTTGCGGAGGAGCGCTGGCAGGCAAAGAAGAGCAAAAACTGGGCGCGCGCCGACGAGCTCCGCGCCGAGATAGATAAGCTCGGTTTTGTTATAAAGGACAGCAAGGATAATTACGAAATTACCCGCAGATAAAAATAGCCCTGCTTTCCCTCGCATAAGCGTTGCATAACATTGTCGCGTTTACGGCTTCGTTCAGTCATGTACGTCAGTATACACTCCTTCACGACTTCCGCTCGCTCCGCGTTCTGCCCGCTTCTCCGAGGGTTATCCGGGTGTTAGTGCTTAGGCGAAAAGCCTCCCCTTGCTTAGGGGAGGTGTCACACAGAGTGTGACGAAAGGGTAGAATTGCACAAGAACAACCGTCTTATTTCGCCGCTTGCACTTTTAACGCGAAATGGCGTTTCAGCAGAAAAATTTTATACTACTTTATATATAAAAGGTTTTATTATGAAAAAGCTCACATCCGAATCTTTGAGAGAGTTATATCTCGGATTTTTCAAATCCAAGGGCCACGCCGTGATCCCCTCGGCCTCGCTCATTCCCGAAAACGACCCTACCGTGCTGTTCACCACGGCGGGCATGCATCCGCTCGTTCCCTATCTTCTGGGGGAAAAGCACCCCGCGGGCAACCGCCTCACCGACGTGCAGAAGTGCGTGCGCACCGGCGATATCGACGAGGTGGGCGATTCTTCCCACTGCACCTTCTTTGAAATGCTCGGCAACTGGTCGCTCGGCGACTATTTCAAGGAGCAGATGATCCCCTGGTCGTTCGAGTTCCTTACTTCGCCCGACTACCTCGGCATACCGGTAAACGACATAGCTATCACCTGCTTCGCGGGCGATGACGACTGCCCCAAGGACGAGGAAAGCGCAGAACTCTGGAAAAAGTGCGGCATAAAGCCCGAACACATCTTCTTTCTTCCCAAATCGGGCAACTGGTGGGGACCCGCCGGCACGACCGGCCCCTGCGGCCCCGACACAGAGATGCACATCATCCGCAATCACGAGGACGCGGACAAGCTCGGTCCCTACGACTTTGAAAAGGCGCAGAAGGGCACATTCCTCGAGATATGGAACGATGTGTTCATGCAGTACAACAAGACTGCCGAGGGCACATATGAACCCTTAAAACAGCGCAACGTCGATACTGGAATGGGACTTGAACGCACCCTCTGCATACTCAACGGCGTTGAGAGCGTTTACGAAACGGATATCTTTGAAAATGCGATAGCTAAAATAGAGGAGCTCACGGGCAAAAAGTACGGCGAGAGCGAGGAGGTAACCAAGGCCTTCCGCGTAGTTCTGGACCATGTACGCACAGCCACATTCATGCTGGGCGACGACCACGGCATAGTGCCCTCCAACACCGACCAGGGCTATATACTCCGCCGCGTCATCCGCCGCGCGGTGCGCTACGGCCGCAACATAAACCTTCCCAAGGGCGCGTTGAACGAGGTGTCAAAGACCATAATCGAAAAGTATGCGGGCGTATACTCCGAGCTCACCCGCAACGCGGCGCACATCGCCGAGGAGCTCAACAAGGAGGAGGAGAAGTTCTCCGCAACCTTAAAGCAGGGCTTAAAGGAGTTTGAAAAGGTGGCATCCTCGCTCCCCGCGGGCGGCATGATAGACGGACATTCGGCATTCAGACTGTACGACACTTACGGCTTCCCCGTGGAGATAACCATGGAGATGGCGCGCGAAAAGAATCTTTCCGTCGACGAGGCGGGCTACCGCGCAGCTTTTACCGAGCACCAGGAGAAGTCGCGCGCGGGCAGCGAACAGAAGTTCGCCTGCGGCCTTGCCGACCATAAGGAGGAGACTACAAAGCTTCACACCGCGACCCACCTTCTGCACGCCGCTTTAAAGCGCGTGTGCGGAGAGGACGTAAACCAAAAGGGCTCCAACATCACCGAAGAGCGCCTTCGTTTCGACTTCAACTTCCCCCGCAAGCTCACCCCCGAAGAGGTTAAAAAGGTGGAGGACCTCGTCAATGCCGAGATAGCAAAGGACGAGCCGGTCGTAATGAAGGAGATGAGCTTGGATGAGGCAAAGGCCGAGGGCTTTACAGGTCTGTTTGAAAGCAAGTACGGCGAAAAGGTAAAGACTTATACCATAGGCGACTTTTCAAAGGAGATATGCGGCGGTCCCCACGTAGAGCATACGGGCGTTTTGGGCACATTTAAGATCGCCAAGCAGGAGAATGTATCGGCGGGAATCAAGCGTATAAAAGCCGTTTTGATTTCTAAATGATAATTGCATCGCTGTCCATCGTATAAGCGTCGCATTACATTGTCGCCGTTACGGTTTCGTTCATTCACTTACTAGTCGGCGCAAGGCACAGTTTACAACAAATCAAATAAATTTGCTTTGTTGCTTCAAAAGCCTGCGCCTCCTCTTCGCAAAAAATCTTTTTTCAAAATCTTTTTTGCGAGTTGCTGCGGTAAACGCCATTATACTCCTTCACGACTTCCGCCGGCTCCGCGTACTGCTCGCATCTTCAAGGGTTATCGGAGCAGGGGGTATTGGCTCGTTTCTTTGAAAATATATGAGCATTATTCTAAAATATTAACAGCAGGGCGGCGGCGCATAGAGCGCCGCCGCTTATGCGCGGAGCCCTGCCTATGTGCGGCGCGCAGCCTGCGCGCCGCATGCCGCACCGCCTGTTTTGCCGTTCAATCAGCCTAAAATGGGGCAAAACTGTATAAAAATGCCCCGAACGCCCCCAAAAAAAGTTTTTGCAAATAATTTTTCAAAAACTTTGTAAACGCAACTCAAAACAGCTTGACATAAATTTTATAAAATAATAAAATAAGCATACATTGCAACGAGGCAATATGATTACCGCGCGATGCGGTATGTGTTTTTTATACATTATAAATGGAGTTATCAGCATGAAAACCTACATGGCAAACGCCCAGACAGTAGAAAGAAAATGGTATGTCGTCGACGCGGCAGGCGTGCCCCTCGGCCGTCTTGCGTCTAAAGTTGCCGCCGTTCTTCGCGGCAAGAACAAGCCCATTTTCACGCCCAACGTAGATACGGGCGATTTCGTCATAGTCATCAATTCCGATAAAGTCGTTTTAACCGGCAAAAAGCTCGAGGATAAATTCTATCGCTATCACACCGGTTATATCGGCGGACTCAAAGAGGTATCTTATAAAAAGATGCTCGCCGAAAAGAGCGACCTTGCCGTATATGAAGCGGTAAAGGGCATGCTCCCCAAAAATTCTTTGGGCAGGGATATGATAAAGAAATTGCGCGTATATAAGGGTGCCGAGCACAATCACGCCGCGCAGAAGCCCGAAGTGCTCAATTTATTTTAAGGAATGTGAGGTAAAAAGTTTATGGCAAAAGTAACTTTAAAGAAAAAGCTTCAGTTCTGGGGCACCGGCAGAAGAAAAAAGGCTATCGCCCGCGTTCGTCTTATCCCCGCAGGCAGCGGCAATATAGTTATCAATGAAAGGTCGTTCGAAGATTATTTCCCTCAGTCGGTACTTCGTTACGACGTAATGCAGCCCCTCGTGCTTTTGGCGGCAGAGGGTAAGTACGACGTATATGTAAACGTATACGGCGGCGGTCTTACGGGTCAGGCCGGCGCTATTCGCCTCGGCATCTCCCGTGCTCTCCTTCAGGCAGAGCCCGAAAGCCGTCCCGCCCTCAAAAAGGCGGGTTTCCTCACCCGCGATCCCCGCGTCAAGGAGCGCAAAAAGTACGGCCTCAAAAAGGCGCGCCGTGCTCCCCAGTTCTCAAAGAGATAATTTTTCAAAAGAGAATAAAATCAAACCGTCCGCGCAGATTTTGCGAAGGACGGTTTTTTGTCTTAATTATTTTTTTCGCGGCTCTTTGCCTCTGTCCCGATATCTGTAAAATATGCAATCTTTTTTCAAAAATTGTGAAAAATTTTACTTTGCCTATTGCTTTTTGCCGTTAAATGTGATACAATGAAGCAAGCGTGGGAAAACGCGCCGCATTAAAATTGATACGGCCCAGCCGTATTAAGGGAGATTAATTGAATGAAGAATGTAATAGTCGGACAGTCCGGCGGTCCTACGGCCGTCATCAATTCCAGCCTTCTCGGCGTTTTTAAAACGGCGAAAGACAGGGGCGCGGATATCGTGTATGGTATGGTGCACGGCATAAAGGGCCTTCTGGACAGGAACATAGTGGATCTTTCTTCGCAGATAAAGAACGATCTCGACATGGACCTTTTGAAGAGGACGCCGTCCTCGTTTCTCGGTTCCTGCCGTTATAAGCTGCCGGATATCGAGGGCAACGAAAAAACGTATGAAGAAATCTTTAAGATTTTAAAGGAACTCAACATCTACGCTTTCTTTTACATCGGCGGCAACGACTCGATGGACACTATCAAAAAACTGTCCGATTATGGCGCAAAGATAAACAGTCCCATAAGATTTATGGGCGTTCCCAAAACTATCGATAACGACCTTGCAATAACAGACCATACCCCCGGATACGGCAGCGCGGCAAAGTACATCGCTTCGACTACTAAAGAAATAATACGCGACGGTCTCGTTTACGACTATCCCGTCGTATCGATAATCGAAGTAATGGGCCGCAACGCGGGCTGGCTCACTGCGGCGGCTGCGCTCGCGAAGGGAGAGGACTGCGAGGGGGTAGATCTCATTTATCTTCCCGAACGCGTGTTCGATCTCGATAAATTCCTCGATAAGGTTGGCGAGCTCTACAAGCAGAAGCGTTCTGTCGTCATCGCCGTGTCGGAGGGCGTGAAGATAGCCGACGGCCGGTATGTGTGCGAACTTGCCGATCATGTCGACTATGTCGACGCGTTCGGACATAAACAGCTTGCAGGAACTGCGCGTTTCCTCGCGGCAAAAGTTGCCGAAAAGTACGGCGTAAAGACCAGGGCGATAGAGCTTTCTTCGCTGCAGCGCTGTGCCTCCCATATAACCTCGCGAATCGACGTCACCGAGGCATTCAACGCCGGCGGCGCTGCTGTAAAAGCGGCGTTCGAGGGCATGAGCGGCCAGGTGATCACATTGAAGCGCGTGTCTGACGATCCTTATATGTGCATAACAGAGCCCGCGGATGTTCATTTCATCGCCAACGTAGAAAAGAAGGTGCCCGACGAGTGGATAAATGCCGACGGCACAAATGTTCTGGAACCGCTCGTTCATTATATCCGTCCGCTCATTCAGGCGGAGATAGCACCCCTTTGGGTAGACGGCCTTCCCAGGCATCTCATCCTCAAAAACTAACGGGTGAAGCGGCTTTGTTGCCGTTTGGCCCTGTCGTTCTCCTTTTTTAATAATAATTAAAGCGTGTAAGCCGCCGCGGCAAAATGCCGCGGCGGCTTACACGCTTCCGTTGGTTTTCGATCGGGTACGTCTGCCTTTATGCGTGTTTCTCAAGATGCCTATCCGCGCCTCCCGCGCAACCTTGCTGCAATTTTTTCGTGCCGCTCGATTACTGCCGCCGCCGCGTTTGCTGCCGTGCTTTCGGCAGAAAAAGCATTTTCTTTGCCTTCCGCGGCAGCGTTTTTGGAAGCGTCTGCGTCTTTAGCGGCAGCAGAATCGCCTTCTCCGCTCTCTTTTTTGCCGCCTTGCGGCGTATTTGATGCGCCCAACGCCTTCAGAAAATCGAAAAGGGTAAAATTATCCGTACTTTTTGTTCTCCTTTTATCAAATTTTCATTAAATACAACTTATTTTTAATTGCTTAAAACGGGGTTTTGGTATATAATAAAAACTGCTGTATTGCTGATAAGACTTTGCTTTATTGATAAAGCTTTACACGCTCGGCGAGGCTTTGCTTTATTGAAAAATCTTCACTGCATTATTATTAATATTAAATACAGCGACCAACTGATTACAGTATCGGGGTAAAAAATGCGTAACAAGGTAAAAAAGGCGCTTGCGTGCGCCGCCGCAGCTTGTCTTGCGGCAGGACTTGCTTTCGCCGCAGGTTGCAGCGGCGAATATCACAGGGCTGATGCCCTCGAAGGGGATATCTCCTATACGGGCGAAGCTATATCAAACGGCGGTTTTGCCGTTGAAGCGGGCAACTACATTTATTTCATAAACGGCGTCGCCTCCAATACCGAAACAAATACCTATGGCGAAGTGCAGAAGGGTTCGCTCGTCCGCATATCGAAATCCGATCTCGCTGCGGGCAATTATGCCGACGTGCAGACGGTGGTGCCTCTTCTCATGTACGGCACCGACTATACCAGCGGTATCTATATTTACGGCGACCGCGTGTATTACAGCACTCCGTCTACGGCCAGGGACTCCAACGGCGAGATACTTAATTCCCTGCTCGAATTCAAGAGCACAAAGCTCGACGGCACCGAAACAATGACCGACTATTATTTCAGGATAGACGGCACCAACCTCGACTACCGCATTATGCAGGGGGAGGACGGCGGCATATATCTCGTATATGTCCTTTCCGAAACTCTGTACGGCACCGAGGCGCATACAAATATCCACTCCGTAAACTTTGAAACGGGCGAAGATACCGTCCTTGCATACAATGTTTCGAGCTACATGTTCGACAGCAAAGACGCTTCCAATCCCTATGTTTACTATACGATGGACGTGACATACAACCTGGGTACCACCAATGCGGTCACTGCAGACTATAACCAGGTTTACCGCGTTACCGCCGATGCCGAAGCTCCCAGAGAATACGATTTCTCGTATGTGACCGACTTTGACGAGGAAGAGGATCCGCTCTACATCAACTACGGCGAGTTTGTGTTCGACGGCAGGGGTATCTTAAGCGGTATGACTCAGTTCAATTACGGTTACGATCCTTCGACCGATGCCGACCCTTCGTCTGACGATGCCAACACCATCTCCGGTTACACGTATGAGCTTATCGCATATGAAGACGGCAATCTGTACTATACCCGTGAATACTATTCCGGCAGCAGCCAGACTCCCATATTATTGTATGCCACCGACGAAGAGATAGGCTCTGACGGCTGGAATCCCGTAACGGGCAACCCTTCGGCTCCTTCATACGGCGGACAGGCACTTCTCTATATTGCCTCCGATGTAAGCGGTTATACATTTGTGACGGACGAGAACAATGTTCCTACGGGCGTCGTGTATACTGAAAGCAGCGGTTCCGCCTATGCTCTCATGAGCGGCACATTCAGCGGCGGCTCTATAGTCGACACTTTCTCGATGGCCGACGTGTCCGGCGAAATCACCGTCCTTGCAATTACCGAAGAAACGATCGACGGAGCTGATTATAATTTCCTGTATTTCAGCGTATCCGGCGAGGGTAACGGCTACACCGTTCACCGCATAGCTCTCGGCGGAAGCGAGGAGGACTATACCGAGCTTCCTTCGCTCGAAGAGACCGAGTCGCACAGCAATTACGAAGAGATACAGATCCTCGATCTCGATGCCGACTCGGGTTGGTATATGCCTGAGATCCTCTCCGACCATCTGTTCTTTGCATCGGCAACGGATGATATGGCTGATTACAACTATGTAATGACATTCTCCCTCACTTCAGCAGACGGCGAAGCAATGTCTAACGACGATATTCAGGCTCTCAACGACCTCTACGACGATGTGATAGGCGACGATGAAGACGATCCCGGCGTGATAGCGTCCATAGATGCGGACGATTATGAAAATCTGCCCAACGCGCTCCGTTATGCCTTCTATACCCGCAACGATACGGCGGTAGACGAGCTCATCGCAGATTGGGTCGACGCGGGCGAAGACGTGGAGTATCTCTTCTCCGAGCAGTCCGCCCAGATGTATCACGACTTCATAGCGGCGGAGGGCGATTACGCAGAATTTGCCGAGTATTCCAGGACGGTAAACGGCGAAACGGTATACGCGACCTCGCGTGATTATTACTATAACCTTGTCGGTTATATGACTGACGACGACGCAGAGGCGTATAACGATTCGCTCGTGTCTGACTATCTGCCCGCAGGACCTACGGATGATTCTACCTGGTTTGAAGGGCTGTCCACCGGCGCAAAAGTCGGCTTCATAATCGGCGTATGCGTTGCGGGTCTTATAGTTATTGCCGCGGCGGTAATAATTCCGATCGTCATCGTGCGCAAGAGGAGGAGTACGCTTCCCCAGTATACGAGGCGCGTGAAGGTCGATACCACCGACGATAAGGATATCGACGTATACGGCGACGACTCCGGCAACGGCACAAACTGATAAAAAGTTGTTTTGCGCAACTTAAATTAACGTCGGAAGGCGGGGCATCGGCCCCGCCTTCCGTTTTTGACCTGGAGGCGGCAGCGCCGGCGTTTTTATGCATAATTTGTACTCTTGTGCGCCACAATTACCGTTGTGCCGGAAATTGCGTCCCGCCTGCCGCACGGTCTTGCGGGCGTACAGCCCAAAAAGTTAATTTTTTATCAATTAATTTGATTTTTATTTGTCAAAACGGTTTACAAATAGAGCGAATGCTAATATAATGTTACCATTGATTGGGGGGCGTGTAAAACACGTGACCAATACCTATATTTTTTAATATACGGAGAAAATCTGACTATGATCAAGTACATTAAATGTCCCAGGTGCGAACTGAACTACATCGACCCTGAAAAGCAGGAATACTGCGACGTTTGCATAGCCGAAATGAAGGGAAATAAGCTCCAGTTTGCCGATATCGACGACGATGAATACGATGAAAATGCAGAAAAGACCGAGATCTGCCCCGTCTGCGGCGTGAATACCATGCGCTTCGGCGAAAAGATGTGCGACGCCTGCAAGCAGGCCAGCCAGTACGAGGACGACCAGGATATCAATATGGATACCGACGAGGAGTGGAAGAACTATCTCGAGGACGACGAGGATCTCACTATCGACGACGAAACTCTGGAAGAGGAGCTTTCGGAAGAACTTGACGATGAATATGACGATGAGGAGAGCGAGGAGCATTACGACGACGATCCTCTCGATGACTTTGACGACGACTTCGCCGATGATGAAGACGATGATGAGGACGACGAAGATGACGATGAAGATGACGAAGATGACGACGATCTGTTCTGATTGTCGCGTTTAAACGTTTTTTTGCGCGGTGCCCGGAATTTTGCGGACGCCGCGTATATTTTTGCCTTAAAAAGGTAAAAATAGTTATATATGATAAAACCTACTATAAGTGTTAATCAGATCAGAAAGGCAGTGTCGAGCTGTTACAACCGCCCCGTGACTGTAAAACTCAACCTTGGCAGAAATAAGTTTGTAACATTTCCCGCAACGGTAAACGGCGTATATCCTTCGCTGTTCACCGTTGCGCCCGACGATAAAAATTTTCTCGGCAAAACGGCGTATTCCTATTCTGAAGTTATGTGCGGCAGGGTCAGGCTGAAGGCCGTTTGCGGTAAATCTGGCCCAGTTGACGATAAGATTTTATAAAATGTTTGCAAATTGTGCAGAGTGCGGGTACCGCCCTCTGCGTATTTCATTCGTCATAATCGCTGTGTATTCGCGGAAATGTGCGTGTCTCTTTAAGTAATAATGCAGAAAAATCCGGCATATTATATCTTTGAATTAAAGCGGCGCAGCCGAAATAAGGAGAATACGCAATGTCAATAAAAGCCGAATATCAGACTGAAAGTTACATAAAAAAGATAGCCGAACTTACATCGCGCTCGGTGGTGGAGTGCCGCTTCTCGTTCGGCGACGGAGTGAGCGAGGTGCTTGCCGTCAGTCCGCAACTCTCTCCCGAGGGTTGTGAAGTTACTTCCGGCAGGGTTAATTACGGCGGCAGACTGGTATGCACGGCCGTATATTGCGACGTAAACGGAAAGCTTAGCCGTGCGCAGAAGGGCGCGGAGTTTTCGCACTTTGCCGATGACGACCGTCTTGCGCCCGCGCAGTCGGCGTTTTTGCGCCTTACCTGCGAAAAAGCCACAGTACGGCGCGACGGCTCATCATTTTTGGTCACGGCGGTGATATGCGCGGAAATTGCGGTGTACGGCACGGCGGAAAGGGCATATCTGTCCTCGGCTGACGGCGCCGTGTGCCGCTTTGAACCTGTAAAATTTCTGTCCGCCGTCACTTTTTCCGGAGACAGCGAGGTCGAGGATGATTTTGAAGCGGCAGGCGTGGAGGATATTCTGACCCACGATGTGAAAACAATAGTCACGGACTGCCGCTGCGGCGGAGGTGAAGTACGCATAAGCGGCGAAATATTCCTGTCTCTCCTTGCCCTGCGTTCGGGTGAGCCGGTGGCGCTTGACAGAGCGATCCCTTTTTCGTCGGAGATACTCTGCGATGAGGCAGTGCTGCCCGTCCGCGCCATGTGTTGCGCCCAGGTAAAGGACGCCTCGGTGGCCGCCACCGTGAACGAGGAGCGGGGCAGATGCGGAATAAACTTTACCGCCCAGCTCTCATTCTTCGGCTGTTTTTACGACGAGCACGAGGCTACCGCAGCGACGGATGCCTTTCGCACGGGCGGCGATTGCAATTTATCGTTGAGCGAAGAGACCGTCCCCGTATGCGAAGATATAAGGGTGTATACAGAGCGGGTCAGCGGCGCGTGCTCGGTAAAGGCAAAGATAGACTATTCGTGTGCCTTCAAAGTGGCGGCCTGCCCCAAGGCCGAGTGCACCTGTTCGGCCGATACGGGCATGCTCGAGGGCGCCGTCACATTCATGCTCATCTATTCGCGCGAAAAGGAGATCCATTCGGCTGAGGTAGCTCTGCCGTTCTCGGTTAAGCTCAAGGGAGCGGAGGGGGATTGCAGTGCCGTGGAAGTCGCCGTAAACAATGTCAGCGTGCGCCAGCGCGCCGAGGGCGAGTGCGAGGCCGAGGCGTCTATAAAGATAACTGCGGTCATATCCGCCGGGAGACGCAGCGGGTATATTTCTGAAATTGCCGACGGAGCCGACAATGAAGCCGAACCATGCGCCGTAACAGTGCTTCTGCCTTTCGAGGGCGAAACCTTGTGGTCGGCCGCAAAGCGGCTAAGGATGTCGCCGGAGGAGGTGGCAGGGGCGTGCGGCGGCACGGCGTTTCCTCTGAAGGGCGATGAGAGAATAGTCATCTATCGGCCAAAAAAGTGTTGAAGGCAGACGGCATTGGCGTTAAAGAAGTACTTAAAAGACGTTTCGCGGCCATATAGCGGCGTAAAATATGGGCGCCGCGCGCAAATTTTTGCGCGCGGCGCCCTATTTGTCTGATTTTTTATTGTGTTTGCCCCGATATTCGTGATATAATCTTGTCATGGAAAGGGTGCGCATCAAATCTCCCGCAAAGCTCAATTTAACGTTGCAGATAACGGGCTCAGAGGGCGGCTACCACATGCTTGACAGCGTGGTAACCACGATAGATATCTTTGATATCGTCACCGTAAAGCGACGGCCCGACAGGCGCGTGACAATATCCATGCGCGGCCTCGGCAGCGAAAATATTCCGAGGGAGCGTAACAACGCCGTCCGCGCCGCCGAATTTTTCGTGGAAGAATTTTCAGTGTGCGGTGCGGATATTTGCATAGATAAAAATATTCCCATAGGGGCGGGGCTTGGCGGCTCGTCTGCCGATGCGGCGGGCGTTTTGAGCGCGCTTTCCGCACTCTATGACATCCCTGCGGAGCATGCGGAAGAGATTGCCGACAGGGTCGGGTCGGATACGCGCTATCTGATGCGCGGCGGCTTTGCCCGCCTTTCGGGACGCGGCAATATAATAGAGCATATAAGCAGCCCCTTAAAGCTCAATTTTCTGATAATTGCACCTGAAAGCGGCATTTCAACGGCAGAGTGCTATAAGAAGTACGATGAACTGCCCGACGGCCCCCGCTTTAATTCTCAGAACGCGCAATCCGCGCTCGAACGCGGCGACTGCGGCGCGCTGTGCGGCAGTTTTTACAATGCTCTGTACGCTCCCGCCAGACAGCTTAATCCCGATGCGGAGAGGGCGCTTTTTGAAGCTCTGTCCTTTTCGCCCGACGGCGCGTGTATGACGGGCTCGGGGAGTGCGGCTTTCGCCGTATTTGAAAACGATATGCTCTGCCGCTGGGCAATGAGCAGGTATAGCGGCAGTTACCGCACATTTTGTGCCAAAACGTACCGGCCGCGCACATAATAAAGGAGTTATTCATGGCAGAAGAGCGAATTATCGACGACGATAAAGATAAAAAATACCGTATACGCATAAACGAAGACGGCGAAGAGGAACTCGAGGTCATTGATCTCGGCATGGACGAAGAACAGGAAGAGGCATATGAAACCGGCCTTGAGATCCCGGAATTCGAGGAGGACGACGAGGAGGCTGCCACCATGACTCCCGAAGAGCTTGCCTTAGCGCGCAAGCGCGAAGAGGAAGAGCGTGCCGCAAAGACAGCAAAGGCGGAGGAACTTATTGCAAAGGCCCGCGCTTTAGAGGAGGGCGGCGACGGCGAGTACGCGCTCATCTCCCTTGATTCCGCCGAGCGCGAATATGACGGATACGGCGCGATCTATCCCTTAAAACTCAGACTACTGACAAAAAACTTTACCGATTTTTCCCGCCTCGACGAGGTTGAGAGCGTGTCGCAAAAACTTAGGGTCCATTCCTCTGCGGCCGATAAAAAGTATGTGCGTGAAAATTTTCTTGCCGCTGCAGAAGAGGAGCTTGGGTCACAGATAGAAAGGAATGCCGCATTAAAGGCGGAAAACGAGGGTAAAAAGGCAGAGCGCCGGGCGCGTTTCAAGTCGGCTGCAAAAAAGTCGCTGGCGATATTTCTCTCGGCATTTGTTATCTTTATCGCACTTTTGTGCGTGGCGGTATACTTCAGCACGATCATGTTTGCCGACCGCGGCGGCGCCAACCTCGTAGTGACGATAGTGTTGTTTGCGCTTGCGGCGGTGGCGTTCATAGCGTCGGTTATACTTGCGCGCCCGCTTGCCCGCAACGCGCGCCGCGTGCGTCTGAACGAGCGCGACAGTTCTACCGCCCTCGGCAGGAGCTGTATCGAGGGCGCCGAGCGCGAAAAGAAGCTGCGGTCGCTCTGCGACAATATCGACTTTGCCGAAGGGCAGGAAGAATGACTTTAAGACAGATACTGATCAAAATAATTCAAGCGCGCCGCCTGCGGCGGCGCGCTTGAATTATATAAAGCTTAACTGAATTAACTTAATATATGAAAACTATTTATCTCGATCATGCCGCAACTACCCCGCTCGATAACCGCGTGCTTGCGGCAATGCAACCCTATCTCGCCGAAGATTTCGGCAACTCCGATTCGCGCTACTCGCTCGGCAGGCGCGCCTCGCTCGCCGTGCTCTCCTCGCGCGATAAAATATTATCGCTGATAGGCGGCGGTGGCGGCAATCTCTATTTCACGTCCAGCGGGTCAGAGGCCAACAGCTGGGCCTTAAAGGGCGTGTGCGCTGCAAATTTCGGCAAAAGGAACAGGATAATTCTGTCTGCCATAGAGCATCCGTCGTTGCTCCGCGCGGCCGAGGATATGGCTGTATTCGGCTTTGAGACGGAACTTGTCCGCCCTGACAGTTCGGGCACCGTCCGCCCCGAATCGGTTGAGCGTGCGCTGAATAAGGGCGGTGCGGCTTTTGTCGGCGTCATGCGTGTCAACAATGAAACGGGAGTCATTCAGCCTTCCGGGGAGATATACCGGCTGTGCCGTACGGCGGGTGCGTTTTTCTTCTGCGATTGCGTGCAGGCGGCGGGCAGCCTGCCGATAGAGTGCGGCTTTGCCGACGGCGTAAGTCTCTCCGCGCACAAATTTTACGGGCCGAAGGGCGTGGGCGCATTGTGGCTTAAAAAGGGGACAAGGATAGCCCGCCTCATCTCCGGCGGCCAGCAGGAGGGCGGATTGCGCGGCGGTACCACAAATGTCGCAGGCGTCGTGGGCATGGCCGAAGCATTGTCAATTGCCTGCGCCGATCTGGAAGAGAACGGGGACAAAGTGCGCGCCCTGCGCGATAAGTTTCTCTCGGTACTGCTTTCGGGCGTCGAAGACGCCCGTCTTGTGGGCGACGAAATAAACAGACTGCCGTCAAACGCCAACGTAGCCTTTTCGGGCTGCCGCGGCGAAGAGATTATGTTCGCCCTCGACAGACAAGGCGTGTGCGTGTCCACGGGGTCTGCGTGTTCTTCGGGCGCATCAAAGCCCTCGCCCGTGTTGCTTTCGATGGGCCTTTCTGAGGAGGAGGCGGCCTCGTGCGTTCGCTTCACCTTCGGCAGAGAGAACACATTGGCCGAGGTCGGGCACGCCGCAGAGCTTACGGCAGCCGCCGTTCGCGCGCTGCGCGGATAAATTTGTGCAATGTTAACAATGTTTTATCTGCTGTCTGTTGCGGCGGAAGTTCTTAAAAAATGTTTTAATATAACAGCTAAAAAATTTTTCAGAAAAATGATTTTGTTTAAAACGCCCAATATTTCGGATATATCGCCGTTTTTGAATAAAAAACCTGAAAATTTGTTGTCGATATGATAAATTTCAACAAAATATGTTTGGCGTTTTTATTATAAAAATTTTTAAAAAAAATATCGAATTCTATTTACTTTTTTTTCTTTATGGGTATAATAGTAAATGTAATCGGTTGCGAGACCGTTTACATATTAATCAGCTCATCATTTTCCCCCTTATCATACAAAGGCGGCGCAAACTTCGGGTTTGCGCCGCCTTTGTCTTTATTCATGATTATCTGCGCGGGCATTACGTTAACTACACAATTTGGCAGAGAGCACAGGCGAGTACCGTCGCGACCAGCGCCGAAAACAGCGAAATGATTATCGGCTTCATCAGTCCCTTGGTTTTCATTCCCGCAAAGTACACCGCCGATATGTAGAACACCGTCTCAGAGGAACCGTAGCACACGCACGCACAGCGCGCTATGTAGCTGTCGGCGCCGTATTCATTCAGTATTTCCGTCAGGTACGCCAGCGACCCGCTGCCCGAAAGCGGCTTTATGAGTATCAGTTTGGTCAGTTCTTCGGGAACGCCGAAAAATGAGAACGCGGGCGAAGTCAGCTTTATCATCAGTTCCGAAAGTCCGCTCTCTTCAAACAGCGCGCACATCATAAACACTGCCGCAAGGCAGGGAAGGAGGGAGAGCACAAACTTCAGCGCGCTCTCTATCCCGCTTGTAAAGCATGAGTAAACATTCACTTTTTTAATGGCGGCGCAGCCGAGCACTATTATAAATATCGCCGGTATGATAAATGCCATTTATCCGCTCCCGCAGGCGTTTTTGCCGTGATCTGAACGGCGGTGCGGCCTGCTTTTGCCGCCGCGTGCTTGCGCAAACTTTTCGCTCAGTATAAACGATCCGACTGACAGAACGAGCGTTGCCGCCGAACATGCGAGCGAGGGTATAAATATGTCGGCTGCCGCGTCGCTCCCGAGCCCCGCGCGCAGAGCGATCACGGTGGAGGGTATGAGCTGGAAGCCCGCCGCATTTATAATAAACAGCAGTTTCTGCGCGTAATAATTTTTTTCCTTCTCCCATTCGCCTATGGCCTTCACGGCAAAAGGGGTAGATGCCCCTGCGCCGAGCAAATCGCAGGCCAGGTTCATGGCGGCCGCCTCGCACGCGCCGTCGCTCTTGGTTTTGAATATCCTTCTGCACAGCGGCTTAAAAAGTTTTGCCGTCTTTTGTGTTATTCCGCAGCCTTCGGCAACGCCGGCAAGGCCCATCCACACGGCGTATACGCAGAACAGGGTAAGGCACACCTGTGCCGCCGTGCGTGCGCCGCCCATCAGGGACGATAAAAATGTGTCGGGCGAAACTATCATCAGCAGTATGGCCGAAACTATAAAAATGGCGGTAAATACGGCGTTCATAAAATATTTTTATTCGCGTTACTTTTTATATATGCCCAAAGTCAGTTTACAAGGCGGCGCGTTTGTGATATACTTTTTTTGAAAAATTTTATATGCGGCGCGGGGCCACACCGGCCCGCGCGCCGCCATTAAGAACGGTGAAAACATGGCAGAAAAGTACTATATCACAACGGCTATAACTTACACCTCGGGCAAGCCGCACATCGGCAACACCTACGAGATAATCTTAACGGACGCCATCGCGCGCTTCAGGCGCATGCAGGGACGCGATGTATTCTTCATGACGGGCACGGATGAGCACGGCCAGAAGATAGAGCTCAAGGCCGCCGAAAAGGGCGTTGCGCCCAAGCAGTTTGTCGACGGCGTCGCCGCACAGATAAAGGATATCTGGAAGCAGATGGGCGTGGAGTACAACAAATTCATCCGCACCACCGACGAAGAGCACGAGCGCGTCGTTCAGCATATATTCAAAAAATTTGTCGAAAGCGGCGATATATATAAGAGCGAGTACGAGGGCCTGTACTGTACCCCTTGCGAGAGCTTCTGGACGGAGAGCCAGCTGGTAAACGGCCGCTGCCCTGATTGCGGCAGGGAGGTCAAGCCCGCGCGCGAGGAAGCCTATTTCTTTAAAATGGGCAAGTATGCCTCAAGGCTCGTCGAACACATCTGCACTCACCCCGAATTTATAACCCCCGTTTCGCGCAAGCACGAAATGCTGAATAACTTCCTGCTTGCAGACGAGTTCATCGGAAAGAGCGACGAAGAGCTCGCCGCGGCCGCAAAGGACGGCACCTTAAAGACCAAGCTCCAGGACCTGTGCGTGTCGCGCACGTCGTTTAAATGGGGCGTGCCCGTCGATTTCGACCCGCGCCATGTCGTGTATGTATGGCTGGACGCGCTCGCAAACTATATAACGGGCATCGGCTACGACGTGGATGACCCCTCGGAACAGTTCAAAAAGCTCTGGCCCGCCGACGTGCACGTCGTGGGTAAGGACATAATGCGCTTCCACGTCATCTACTGGCCCATCTTTTTAATGGCGCTCGGCCTGCCTCTCCCTAAGCGCGTGTTCGGCCACCCCTGGCTGCTGCAGGGCGGCGACAAGATGTCAAAGTCCAAGGGCAACGTGCTCTACGCCGACGACCTCGCCTCTGTGTTCGGGGTGGACGCCGTGCGCTACTTCGTGCTTCACGAGATGCCCTTCGACCAGGACGGCACCATAACGTGGGAGCTCGTGTGCGAGAGGGTAAATTCCGACCTTGCCAATGTTTTGGGCAACCTCGTAAAGCGCACCGTGTCGATGACCAACCAGTATCTGGGCGGAGTGGCAAAGGACTGCGGCGAACACGAGGAGGCGGACGACAGCTTAAAATCGTTAGTTGCTTCCGCGCGCGACGCGGCTGCGGCGGCAATGGATAACTTCTGCATAGCCGACGCTTTAGACAAGGTGTGGGCGATCTTCCGCCGCGCAAACAAATACATCGACGAAACCACCCCCTGGATACTTGCAAAGGACGAGGCTAATAGGGGCAGGCTCTCGACCGTATTATACAATCTGTGCGAGGCAATCTCCGTGGGCGCACACCTCATGCAGCCCTTTATGCCTGACGCCGCCGCCCGGATTTTGGGCGAGACCGGCGCAGAGAGCAGGAGTTGGGACAGTCTCGTCACCTTCGGCGCACAGGCAGAATATCGCGTCACCGAACAGCCCCAAACGCTTTTTGCACGCATAAAGTTCGATGACATCAGGCCTCAGATAGAGAAGATAATGGAGGCCCAGCGTTCTAAGGCCGCGCCCGCTCCCCAAGAGGAGAAGGCCGAGCCCATATCTATTGACGACTTTGCCAAAGTGAGAATGGTGGTGGGCGAGGTCGTTGCCTGCGAGCCCGTAAAAAAGAGCAAACTGCTGCATGAAACGGTGGATATCGGCGGCAGGACGATCTCCGTTTTAAGCGGCATAGCCAAACACTACACCGCCGAAGAGATGGTCGGCAAAAAGGTGATCGTCGTCACTAATCTGCCCCCGCGCGAGATGAAAGGGCTTATGTCAGAGGGCATGATAGTGTGCGCAGAGGCGCCCGACGGCACTTTGAGCATAGTTTCTCCCGAAAAGGACGTTCCTGCGGGGAGCGTACTTTCATGAGCGAAATTTCTGCCGCCGAAGTCGGCTTTATCGACGTTCACTGCCACTTAACGGGCGGCGAATACGGAAGTTTAGACGACCTTGTATCAAAAATGGAGGCGGCGGGCATAAAAAAGGTGATAACTGCGGGCTTCGATATTCCCTCATCCGAGGGCGGAGCAGAGCTTGCCGAAAGGTATCCGATGGTATATTTCACCGCAGGTTTCCACCCTACCGAGCTGAAGAAATACCGGGAGGGTGACCTCGATAAAATAAAAGCTCTGCTTGCTCATCCCAAGTGTGTTGCTCTCGGCGAGATAGGGCTCGATTATCACTACGATGACACCGATAAGTCCCTCCAGCACGAGTTTTTTCTGCGCCAGCTTGAAATCGCGGACGCTGCCGGAATGCCTGTGCAGATACACAGCCGCGACTGTGCGGAGGATATGTATAACTTTTTAAGCGGACACGCGCACCTGTTATCCCACGGCGCGCTGCTTCACTGCTATTCTCATTCGCCCGAGCTTTCGCGCGAATTTGCAAAGCTCGGCATCTGCTTTTCGTTCGGCGGCACGTCCACATGGAAGGGCAGCAAACGCGCCAAAAAGAGCATTGCCGCTATTTCCGCCCAAAGGCTTTTAACCGAGACCGACAGTCCCTATCTGCCTCCCGCAAGTCTTTACGGCACCTTTCCGAACACTCCCGCAAGCATACCGGAGATCGCCGCCAACATGGCGGAAATAAAGGGCGTTCCCGTTGGCGAACTTGTACCGCAGGTGTGGCATAATGCACACATGCTCTTCCCTAAACTTAGCCGAGTGTTAAAAGCTTGAACCTGATTTAAAGCGGGCATATCACAACATCTGCTGTGTTAAAGCCCTTGCCTCGTCGATACTTTGCGCATTTTGCGCAGCGCAAC
>DVHB01000017.1 GCA_018712405.1 Candidatus Coproplasma stercoripullorum | reverse complement strand
AGCATTTTGCTGCGCCCGCCCCTTTTATTTACACGGAGATTATAAAGTTTAAAGAGATTCGTGAATGGTACGCGAGATAACGTCGTCCTGCTGCTCTTTGGTGAGCTTGTTGAAGTTTACGGCGTAGCCCGATACCCTTACCGTGAGCTGGGGGTACATTTCGGGGTGGGCCTGCGCGTCGAGCAGCGTTTCGCGGTTGAACACGTTTACGTTTAAGTGGTGCCCGCCGTCCTCTACGTATGCGTCGATCATATTCACAAGGTTATCTACTCTGTCTGATTTTTCCATAGTTTTTACTCCTTATATTTTCAATTCTTAATGTTTTTCGATTGAGATTTCTCGGATCCATTGCATAGCAAACGGATTATATGGCATTATCGCTGATATCGGGGTATAGTTAATCATATATATCCCTCAGCCTCACTCACGCAAGCTGCCGTTCGGCAGCTCCCTTTCGCAAGGGAGCCAAAAAATACGCGTTGGTTGCGGCATATGCGCGGGGCAATTGCCAAAAAATCAGTTTTTGCCGAGCGAGCCGGGGGTCACAGAGAAGGTATTTGAAATGCCGTCGCGCGAGTATTCGTAGGGCAGCTTTGCCACCGATTCGAGAGACGCGAGCGCGCCGTTTTTATCGCGGCCGTGCATGGGGTTGGCGCCCGGCGCGAGCGGCTGGCCTGCGCGCCTGCCGTCGGGAGTGTTGCCCGTGTTTTTGCCATATACCACGTTGGATGTTATGGTTAAAACGCTCATCGTGGGCTCGCTGTCGCGGTAGGTGGTGTGGCTCTTTATCTTGGTCATAAAGGTCTTTACCAGCCATACGGCGAGCTGGTCGACGCGGTCGTCGTTGTTGCCGTATTTGGGGTAGTCGCCCTCTATCCTGAAGTCGGTGATGATGCCGTCCTCGTTGCGGATGGGGTAAACCTTTGCATACTTTATTGCCGAGAGCGAATCGGCCGCGCACGAAAGTCCCGCAACGCCAGTTGCGAAGAAGCGGTGCACCTTTGTGTCGTGCAGGGCCATCTCGAGCGCCTCGTAGCAGTATTTATCGTGCATGTAGTGAATGACGTTGAGCGTGTTCACATACAGCCCTGCCAGCCAGTCCATCATCTGTTCGAGCTTTGCCATTACGTCGTCAAAGTCGAGCGCCCCGTCGCCGAGCACGGGCATGAAGCGTGGTGAAACCTGGAGGGGCTTGCCCGTGGCCTTGTCCTTTAACAGCTCGTCCGCGCCGCCGTTGAGGGCGTATAAAAGGCACTTTGCAAGGTTGGCGCGAGCGCCGAAGAACTGCATGTCCTTGCCGACGCGCATACAGCTCACGCAGCAGGCTATGCAATAGTCGTCGCCCATCTCAGGCCTCATCAGATCGTCGCTCTCGTACTGAATGGCGGAAGTTGAGATAGATACCTTTGCGCAGTACTTTTTGAAGTTTGAGGGAAGGCGCGTCGACCACAGCACGGTGAGGTTGGGTTCGGGCGCGGGGCCGAGGTTTTCGAGCGTGTGCAGCACGCGGAAGGAGTTCTTTGTAACCAAAGTTCTGCCGTCCACTCCCATGCCGCCTATCGATTCGGTCACCCATGTGGGGTCGCCCGAGAAGAGCTCGTTATATTCCTTGATGCGCATGAACTTTACGATGCGCAGCTTCATTATGAACTGGTCGATTATCTCCTGCGCCTCGAGCTCGGTGAGCGCGCCGCGCTTTATGTCGCGCTCGATATAGATATCGAGGAATGTGGAGTTGCGGCCGATCGACATTGCCGCGCCGTTCTGCTCCTTCACCGCGCCGAGATAGCCGAAATAGAGCCACTGCACGGCCTCTTCGGCGTTGGCCGCGGGGCGGGTGATATCCTTGCCGTATTCGGCCGCCATTTTTGCGAGATTTCTGAGCGCCTTGATCTGCTCGGATATCTCCTCTCTGTCGCGCACCTTGTCGGGCGTCATGTCGCCGTTTAAGTTGAGCTTATCGCGCTCTTTGCAGGCGACGAGGTAGTCGGTGCCATACAGCGCCACGCGGCGGTAGTCGCCCACTATCCTGCCGCGGCCATAGGTGTCGGGCAAACCGGTGAGTATGTGCGCGCGGCGGGCAAGGCGCATTTCGGGGGTGTATACGTCATACACGCCGTCGTTGTGCGTCTTGCGGTATTTTGTGAATATCTCCTTCACCCCGGGATCTATCTCGTAGCCGTACATATTGAGCGCCTGCTCGGCCATCTTTATACCGCCGAAGGGCTGCAAAGAACGCTTGAAGGGCTCGTCGGTCTGCAGGCCGACTATCTTTTCGAGATCCTTATCTATATAACCCGCGCCGTGGGAGGTGAGCGTGGAGACTATGGAGGTATCGGCTTTTAAAACGCCGCCCGCCTCGCGCTCCTTTTTTGAAAGCTCCAAAATATCGTCCCACAACTTCTTTGTGGCTTCGGTTGCGGGGGCGAGAAAGCTGTCGTCGCCCTCGTACGGGGTGTAGTTACGCTGAATGAAGTCGCGTACGTTTACCTCGTCGTCGCTCCACTTGCCGGGTACAAAGCCCTCCCACTCGGGGTGAGCTGCAAATTTTTCATTTGACATTGCTATGCTCCTGTAACTTATTTTCTATCCAGATTTCGAGTATTTCCTGCGGTTGATAGCCGCGGCAGCTTGCAAAGGGCGCGCCGTCCGCGACAATATACAGCGAGGGGACGGCGGAAACCTGCCACTTTGTTACAAGCTCTTCCGCCTCGCCTGCATCGAAATAATAAAAGGGTATCTTAAATTTTTTTGCCGCCTCGCGGGCCTCGGGCATGAGGGCATGACAACCTGCACACGCCTCGCCGCCTATCTCCACAAGGCAGATCCTATCGTCAATTTTATCTGTCATAATTTTCCTTGAAGCCGCAAATAAATCTCATTAGTTGCGGCATATGTGCGGGGCAATTTGAAATTATGAAAAAAATCAGATCGCCCCGAGTATTGCCCTTGCGTTATCTATCCGCTCCCTTTCGGGCGGTTTTACGCCCGCGAGTGGGTAGTCAATTCCAAGGTTTTTATACTTGACCTCGCCCATGGTGTGGTAGGGAAGCACCTCCACCCGCTTCACAGTACTCAGCGTATCGATAAACGCGCGCGTGGCGCGCAAATATTCGTCGTTGTCGGTGATGCCGGGCACGAGCACATGGCGTATCCATATATCCTTGCCGTTATCCGATAAGAATTTTGCAAACGCGAGCTCGTTTCTGTTATCGGAACCCGTGAGTTTGACGCACTCCTGAGGGTCGATATGCTTTATGTCTAAAAGGAAGAGATCGGCATACTTTAACAGCTCTGCATGTTTTTGCACGCTTGCCGCGCTCTGCTGGTTGAATGTTATGCCTGAAGTATCGACGGCGCAATGCACGTCCTCTCCCTTTAAAATTTTAAAAAGCTCGGCCACAAAGTCTATCTGCATGAGCGGCTCGCCGCCCGATACGGTGACTCCACCTCCCCCGCGCCAGTACTTTTTGTAGCGCAGGGCGTTTTGCGCAACCTCTTCGGCGGAATACAACGCGCCCCCGCACGACGACCAGCTATCGGGATTGTGGCAGTATTTGCAGCGAAGCGGACAGCCCTGCATGAAGATTACGAACCTTATACCCGGGCCGTCGACGGTGCCGAAACTTTCAAATGAGTGGATCCTTCCTTCCATATACTGCCAGACCTTAAAAATTCTTTCGCCATAACCGCTTGGAAGAGCGCAAACGCGCTGCAAAGGGGTAAAAAAAGGGCGGTCACATATACCCGCGCAACGCAATGCGCCCTGCGGTATGCCAACTGCCCAGACGAACGACAAAAACCTTACGCGCCGCCGTTCCCCTGCGGTTTGTTCCGCAAATTCGTCAGTTACGGCGGGCTCTTTACTACTGATACGATTATATCAGCAGTATACGCACAATGTCAAGAGTTTTTCCGTATTTTGTTTTGTAAAATTTTAGCAACACAATATATTGTGGTGGCGAGAGCAATACCCACAAGCGGGATAGGAATTAAAAGAGGGCCGCGAGAGGGCGTCAAATCTGCGCCCTCTCGCGGCGATATAAAAACTTAAACGGTAAATTCGCCCTCTTTGAATTTAGTTAAAAACTGTGCAATGAGCTCGTTTGCCTGCTGCGCAGCTTTACCCTTCCACATGAGCGAAAAGCAATGGTTGTCTTTCAGGCGCACGGAGGAGAACTCAGAAAAGGGCACGCCGCAGTTTTTGAGCGCGGGCAGAAGCGCCGTATGCTGGTCTTTACACAGGATATCGCGGCAGGAATATATGACGAGGCTGGGCGGGAAATCGGGCGTGACCAGCGAGGGGACGTTGCACAGCTCCTTCCACTTATATTTTTCGATATCCTCAGGTCCTCCGCCCGTCGTATCCTCGAACACATGCCTGCCGAGGCTGAATATCATCTTTTTTGTGGCGAGCATGTGCATATCGTACACGCCGCAGTTGAGTATGGCCGCGCCGAACTTAAGGGTCGTGCTCACGCCGAGCTTTTGCTGAATGTCGGGCTCGTTGCAGATGCAGGCGAGCGCCGAGGCATAGTAGGCGCCAGCGCTGTCGCCCGCGACGACAATGCGCGAAAGATCGAGCCCGTATTTTTGCGCATTCTGCGAAACGAAGTTGAGCGCCGCGACTATCTGGCGGTGCTGCGCGGGGAACTTGCATTCGGGCGCAAGACCGTAGTTTACATTGACAACGGCGTAGCCCAGAGTTGCAAGCCAGCGAGAAAGGGCGCGGCGGTGGAACTTGTCGCCCGCCTCGAACCCGCCTCCGTGCAGATAGAATATGACGGGCAGCTTTGCAAAATATCTTTCGCCTTCGTATTCATTCCGGGTACCGTCCCCGAAGCCCGGCCTGTATATATCGAGCTTGCAGATTTCGGGATCGGAATGGCTGTAGACTATATCCGAAAAGATATCAAATTTTACGCCCCCGAACTTTGTGCACCGCCGTCTGTTCTGGCGAGGCTCATATAAAAAATCGATCGCCTTAAAAAACAGATTGTGAAAGCTCATATCCCCTCTCATTTGTAAAATTGCGCATATGCCGCACGCATCTATATATTAGCATAACTATTGTGCAGTGTAAACAGTTTTATAATAGAAAGGCCCTGAGCGGGCGCATTCGCGCTCTCATGGCCTCCACAAATTAATGCAGTATAAAATGCAATCAGTGCTAATTCAATATAGCATTTACAACATAATTTTTATTATATTATTGACACTTATAAGTTTTTTTGATACAGTAAAATTAGACCATGGTTAAAATATTTTTAAGGAGGTTTTAAATGAACGGAACAAGTATATTGGCCGGTTTGATTGCATTGGCAACATTCGGTTCGAGTACTGGCGTAAGCCTTGATACATATTATATTAATGAAAACTCCATACCCATGACCGAAACTCAGTACGAGCAACTTGAAGCCATGGGCTTTGACGAGTATGAGATCGCAACTATGTCACAAGATAACTTTGACAAACTCATTTCATATGAATTTATCTCAAGTGAAACAACAACCACAATTATCAGTGATTTTGTTCAGCAGATTAATCATGACGACGGCTCTATTGCATCGCCTGATCTAGCTGTTCCATATCCCGGCTACGGCAGCCCGCCAATCGAAAATTTTACAGATTCTGATGCATCAAAAGTAATGACTGTCACAAGATCTTATGTCAAATCTAATGACATATATCTATTTTATATAAAACAAGATGTTGATTGGCTTACTGAACCTACTGACAGAAATATTGATCTTTTGGTTGCTACGTTTGATTCCAATTTATCCATGGATACGCTATACGAATCTAATATATATGATTTGCAGATTAATATTAGATATACACGCACGAGAAATTCATTTGCCGGGTACATGTGGGAAGTAGAAGATGTTGAAAATGTTACATATGTATCTCAGGCATATGACGGTGAAGATCATTCAGCATATTACTACAATGCCGCACGTGACACATTAGCTGTAAAAATTGATTTACCAAATGATACATATGTTAATAACAATGTAGGTTTGTGGGTAGATTACGATCGTAATACTTACACTGATTTCAAATTCAGTATGGGCTATCACTTATATACTAATAATACAGTTAGCACTGGTGCTAACATTCAAGCATACTATTTTCACCAAATTTCTTCATATGATTTTGATTTAGGCAGCATAGTTTTCTCTACAACACCACCTTTTGTATCGTATGAAACGTCTATCATTGATAAGTCATTTGAAATGGAAACTCCGTTATTTTGTGAAGTCGGCACAAAGTTTGAAGTTTAAACTATTACAGGAGCGCTGTTATGGAAAAAAATAGAAACAATAAAAAAAAGCTTCTAATTATTACTTTATCTATTCTGATAGCAATAATTTTAATCATTTCAATCATAGTCATAATTTTTACCGTAAGAAACAGCGGCGAATATTCTTATGAAAAAGTAATTGAGTATATGGCTGGGGCTGAAAATATCGAAAACGGAATTGAAAGCGACGATGTGCGGTTTACTGTGGAAGTGCAGGCGAGTGAAGATCGAACAACAGCCGATATTTGCTTTACTGTTGAATATAAAAATACACCAAAAGAACGTTATTACGATATCTTAGCATTACAATGGGATACCAATTTCTTAGTAAAACATGAATCTTCTGATGATTTTAACGGCGATTTAATATTTCCAGCAAAATTATCTTATACTCGCGCTTCCGACGGCGAAAAGATAGAAATTGAATACACTGGTAGCAAAACGGATGGCAATTTATATTTTAATTCAATAGAACGCTATTTTGCGTTTCGTTATCCTCTTCCAAAGGAAGACCTGACTAATCTAACTTTTACCGCAAAACTTACTTTGGTTGCAGGTTCAGCAGATGCAACTGCATTTTCTACTATAAGCACGTTTATGCATCAAACAAGGGATGGCGTTTTTGAATGGTCTAAACTTAGGCCTGAAGGATATCCCGTGGGCTGGAGATACTATACAAGCCAATATGTTCGTGACCCCGGATATGATGTTGTACTTAGTATTCCTACTATAGGCTATCTAAATTAATATTTTAAACGGCGGGCGAACGAAAGGGAGCGGCGCGGAAGTTTT
>DVHB01000016.1 GCA_018712405.1 Candidatus Coproplasma stercoripullorum | reverse complement strand
GAATTTTATTTTGATTTTATTCCCTATGGGAATTGCGCTTTACCCTCTCCTTTTTTGCGATATTTTTTATTTATTTTTTGCGGTTAAAAATTTTTGCCATGGCAATAATTTTTACACCGTGGCGATAATTTGTTGCGCGGCGGAAATCACCTTTTCGCGGAGCCCCTCGGGCGCGAGCACTTTCACGCCACCGCCGAAGCCCAATATCTTGCTCACCAGGCCGTCGTCGTCGGGAACCGAAACTTCGGCGATGAACTTGTTGGCGCGCGGTTCGATATTGTCGATGCCTATCCATTCCTCCACGTCGGGCAGTTTGTCCTTTTCTATCTCAAGCACGAGCTCCGCAAGTCCCTCCGAGCGGTGGCCGAAGTCGAGCGGTATCTCCTCGCGCGAAATTTCGCGCTTTTTAAAGGTCTTGCCCGTAAAACGCGCGCTCTTTATTCTGCCCACCTTAAAGGTGCGGTAGTCCTGTTTGGTGTGGCAGAACGCGTATATGTACCACACATTCTGCTTGAATATCAGCACGTGCGGGTCGATTATCCTGCGGCTGTGCTCGCCCGAGCGGGAGATGTAGTCGATATCCAGGCACAGCCCCTCGTTCACGGCCTTTTCGCATACGGCCATCTTGTCGGAAAATTTTTTCGCGTCGCCCCAGGTGCCGCCGTCGACGATAATGTTGCCGCTCACGGCGTGGCCGGCGTTTTCCCTTCTGAATTGGCTCTTAAGTTTTTCCAGCGCCGTTAAAATGGCGTCGTCATTCACCTGCGAACTCATGGCCGCGAGCGCGTTGATCGTCGCGGCGTATTCGTCTTTGGTGAGAAACCCTACGGGCAGGCGGTAGGTGTCGGCAATGGCTATGCCGCCGTAGCGCCCGCGTGAAATGTATATCGGAATGCCCGCCACGGCCAGCTCTTCCACATAGCGGTATACACTGCGCAGCGATATATCGTAGCGTTCTGCAAGTTCCCTGGCCCGCATTTTGCGGCGCGATAAAAGCAGCATGAGCATGTTAACCATGGTCTGGTATTTCATTAGGGTTCCTCCTGTATTTTTTGAGAATAAAGCGTGCGACCCCGCAATATACATATGGCGTGACTGATGTTGGGCGTAAAAAACATTTGTCAATAGTTTCAGCCAAAATTTTCTTAAAATAACTTAAAAAAATTTTAACATATATGACAATATTTGTCAACTATTATGTGTATAATAGGTGGTGAAATCTGATTCGGAGGACAAGTTTATGACTTATTTCGGATATGTGGACAGACAGAAACAGCTGATACGCAACAGGCACGCAGGGGAAGAGATAATTTTGGTGCGCGGAGAAAGCGTGATAATAAGGGAGGGGGAACGCGCATTTGCCGTGCCGTGCGCCTGTGCGGCTGCGCCCTGCAACGCGGCGCCCCGCGACGAACGGCAGGACGACGGTAAATCGGTCGAGCAGCTTTTGAAGGAACTCTCCGAGATGAAGGGTTTAAACCGCATTGAGCGGGAGCGCTTCGCCGCAACAGCGGCGATATTATAAAGCGCAGAAAATAAAGATCCGCACCGCGGCTGTGCGGCAGATTTTTCAATTATGAACGCAGTAACTATGATGACTCTATCGTAATATTTTTTGTCTTTAAAGGCGGGGCGCGGGCGAATTTTTCGCCCGCGCCCCAACCCTTTTGCGCGCAAGCATAAGGCATAAAATCAGCGCGGGCGGACAATTGTCCGCCCGCGCTGATTTCATATTTACATTTGTTTTGCTGTATGTTTTGGCGGCGTTTCAGTTGCGGCGCTTTACGACTATCCGCTCGACGATAGCGACTATCGCGTACATGCCGCCCGCAAGCAGGCAGAGAATGAAGGTGGCCGCCATAACTAAATCGAGCCTGAACACCTGCCCGCCGTAGACGATGAGATACCCCAGCCCCGCGCGTGAGACGATGTATTCGCCCATGATAGAACCTATCCACGCCAGCCCCACCGCAACTTTCAGCGTGTTCATAAAGGCGGGGAGGGAGGCGGGTATCACCAGTTTTGTAAGCATTGTCAGCTTATTCGCCCCCATGCTGCGCAGCAGCAGCTGTTTTGTTTTATCAACTGACACAAAGCCCGCCAGCATATTCATTATGCACACGATAATGCTCACGAGCACCGTCATGAATATTATTGCCGTGTAGCCCGTGCCCATCCAGATTATGATGAGCGGGCCGAGCGCTATCTTTGGCAGTGCGTTTAAAACTACGATATACGGCTCGAATATGGCGCGCACGTGGTCATTCAGCCATAAAAGCACGGCTATAAGGTAGCCCAAAACTACGGCTATCACAAATCCGACGACCGTCTCCATCAGCGTTATTCCTATGTGGTAAAAGAGCGTGCCCGCCGCAAACAGATCGGCAATGGTCTTTACCACGCGCGAGGGGGAGCTGGTTATAAAGGGGTCGAAAACGCCCGCCTGGGCGCACAGTTCCCAAAGGGCGATGAGCGCTATAAGTATAAATGCGCGCACAATGTGCACCACGATTTTGTTGCGCTTTATTTTTTTAAGGTACAGCGCGTGTTGCGCCGAATAGTTGGTGTTTTTGTTTTTCATAGTGGTAAATTAAAAATAGATGACGTCGCAGGGCTACTGTCCGCTACTTTGCGGCAAGATTTCTCCGCTACGGTCGAAATGACAGCAGGGGTGTCAGAGGTTGAGTTCCCGCCTCAGCACTTCAAACATGCCGGCAAAGTCGCTACATTCTCGCCGCTTTTTGGGGCTGCCGCTGCCAAATGTTATCATGTGTTCGCCCGCCACGCGCGCAGGGCGGGCGGAGAGCACGATCACCTTGTCGGAGAGCGCTATTGCCTCAGATATGTCGTGCGTGACGAGTAGCGCCGTCTTTTTTTCGCTCTTTATTATGTCGTGCACGTCGTCGCATACGGCAAGGCGGGTCTGGTAGTCGAGCGCCGAAAAGGGCTCGTCGAGCAGCAGCGTCTGAGGCTGCGCCGCCAGTGTGCGTATGAGCGCCACTCTCTGCCTCATGCCGCCCGAAAGCTGTTGGGGTGACTTTTTCAAAAAGTCTTTCAGTCCGTACTTTTGGGCAAGCATGAGTGCGTTTTGCCGCATTTCGGGCGTATTTTTCTTTTTTACTTCCAGCGGCAGGAATATGTTTGCCTCTACCGTGCGCCACGGGAAGAGCGCGTCGGTCTGCAGCATATATCCGAACTCGCCGCCGCCCCGCTCTATTTTGCCCGCAGAGGGGGATATCAGCCCCGCCGCGAGCGAAAGTATGGTGCTCTTGCCGCACCCCGAGGGGCCTATCACCGATACGAACTCGCCCTCTTCCACCGAAAAGGAGAGGCCCTCCACGGCATTGGTCTCGCCCGAAAGGGTGTGGTAGGTGTAGCTTACGTCGATAAATTTAAGGTTCATCTTATATGTTTATGCCCCGCTTTCAGGGCCGCGTTTTTACTTTAAGCCGCTTCAGTATATCTCGTTGTATACCTTCTGCGCCATATCGGTGAGTATCAGCTCGTCGAAATCTACACGCCGCTCAAGTTCGCCCGAATTTTCGATAACGTCCTGAAGCCGCGTGAAGGCGCTCTCCTCCATGGCCATGTTGGTCACCCATGCGTCTATGTTTTTATACGCCTGCACGGAGTTTGCAAGGCTTGCTTCGCTCGTGCCGTCGAAGTATGCCGTAAGATACCCCGCGATAGTGGCGGCGCTGTTCTCCATGGTGAACTTTATTGCCTTTGTAACGGCGCGGAGCAGCCCTTCGATCTTGTCGGGGTTTTCGTCTATATAGCTCTGCCGTGCGGCGAAGCAGGTGTAGGGTATCTCGCCCGACTGTTCGCCTACCGAGGCGACTATATAGCCCTTGCCTTCGGCCTCGTAGTCGCTCGCCGTCGGTTCGAACATCGTGCAGTAGTCGGCAATGCCGCTTTCAAATGCCGCCGTCATGTAGTTGAAGTCGACGTCGTAATTTAAAGAAGCGTCCACGCCGAGCTCCTCTATAACGTATTCAAACGTCATTGCCGGCACGCCGCCCTTTCTCCCTGCAAGTATCTCCTTTCCTTCAAGGTCCGACCATTCAAAGTCCGGTTCGGGGGTGCGGGCGACGAGGAAGCTTCCGTCGCGTTTCGTGAGCTGGCCGAAAACCTTAGGCGAGTCGGAAGAGCCGCCTATGGCGATGTACAGCGCCGCCTCCGGGCCGCAGAAACCGACGTCGGCAGAACCAGAAAGTACAGCCGCCATAGTGTTGTCTGCGCCGCCGCCGTTGGTGAACTCCACTTCAAATCCCTCGTCTTCGTAGTAGCCCAGCGCGTCCGCAAGGTACATGGGCGCATAGAACACAGAGTGTGTGACTTCGTTTATCCTGAGCATATCGTTGCCGTCCGCGCAGCCTGCAAGCGAAAACGGTATTGCCAGAGCCGCAAGGGCGGCAACCATAATTGCGATTATTCTCTTTTTCATGTAAAAAAACGGTGACCTCCGCGTTTAAAAATTTTAATAATACAGTTTATGCCGAGAGGCTTTTGTTTGACAACGCGGGGGCTTTTGTTTTATAATCTAAACCGTATATACTGACGTTGCAAGCGGGCGGAGAGTGGCGCCTGCTTTCGTGTATAAAAGAGGCAATAATCAGAGGTCAACTATGGAAAAATCGTACAACCCCAAGTCATTTGAGGACGAAATTTACAAGGAGTGGGAGCAAGAGGGGTGCTTCCGCGCTGAGAGGGACGACAATAAAGTCCCCTTCACCATAATGATGCCCCCGCCCAACATAACGGGACAGCTGCACATGGGCCATGCGCTCGACGAGACCTATCAGGATACGCTTATCAGGTTCAAGCGCATGCAGGGCTACTGCGCCCTCTGGCTGCCCGGCACCGACCACGCGTCGATAGCCACCGAGGTAAAGATCGTCGAACAGCTCAAAAAGCAGGGGATAGACAAGGAGGATCTCACGCGCGAAGAGTTCTTAAAGCTCGCGTGGGACTGGAAGGAGAAGTACGGCGGCAGGATAATCACCCAGCTTAAAAAGCTCGGCTCCTCCTGCGACTGGTCGCGCCTTGCCTTCACCATGGACGAAAAGTGCTCGCGCGCCGTGCGCGAGGTGTTCGTCAACCTCTACAATAAGGGCCTTATATACCACGGCAACAGGATAATCAACTGGTGCCCCGAATGCAGGACGGCTCTCTCCGACGCCGAGGTGGAGTATGTGGACGAAGATTCGCATTTCTGGCATTTGAAATACTTCCTCGAGGGTTCTGACACGGAGGGACTGATAGTTGCCACCACCCGTCCCGAGACCATGTTCGGCGATACAGCCGTGGCCGTAAACCCTGATGACGAGAGATATAAGAAATATATCGGCAAAAACGTAATTCTGCCCATAATAAACAAGCCCATACCCGTGGTCGCCGACGAGCATGCCGACATGGAGTACGGCACGGGCTGCGTTAAGATCACGCCCGCGCACGACCCCAACGACTTCGAGGTGGGTCTTCGCCATAAGCTGCCCGTCGTAAAGGTGATGAACGATGACGGCACCATGAACGAGCTTGCCGGCAAATACTGCGGCATGGACCGCTATGAGTGCCGCAAGGCAGTTGTGGAAGAGCTCAAAAAGCTCGGCAATCTCGTAAAGATAGAGCCGCACACCCACAGCGTGGGGCACTGCTACCGCTGCCACACGGCTATAGAGCCCATGGTATCCAAGCAGTGGTTCGTAAAGATGAAGCCGCTTGCCCGCCCCGCGATAAACGCCGTTCTGGACAAAAAGACGAGCTTCATTCCCGAAAGGTTTGCTAAAATCTACTTCAACTGGATGGAGAACGTAAAGGATTGGTGCATCTCCCGCCAGCTGTGGTGGGGCCACAGGATCCCCATCTGGTACTGCGACGACTGCGGCGCGGTGATCTGCGCCAAGGAGGACCCTGCAGTCTGCCCCAAGTGCGGCAGCGCGCATATTCGCCAGGACGAGGATGTTTTAGATACATGGTTCTCCTCCGCGCTCTGGCCGTTCTCCACGCTCGGCTTCCCCGACGACACTTCCGATCTCGAATATTTCTATCCCACCGACGTTTTGGTTACGGGTTACGACATAATCTTCTTCTGGGTCGCACGCATGATATTCTCGGGCATACAGCACATGCGCAAAGTGCCCTTCAGGTATGTGCTCATCCACGGCATCGTGCGCGACGATCAGGGAAGGAAGATGTCGAAGTCGCTGGGCAACGGCATAGACCCGCTGGAGATAATAGATAAATACGGCGCCGACGCGCTCCGCTTCTCGCTTCTGCAGGGCGTGGCGACGGGCAACGACATACGCTATTCCGACGCAAAAGTACAGTCTGCGGCCGCCTTCATAAACAAGGTGTGGAACGCCAGCCGCTATGTGCTCACCAACTGCGAAGGAAGGCAGATAAAGGACATAAAGGAAGTTAAATTAAACCACGCCGACAAGTGGATAATCTCCCGCCTGCAGTCGGCCATACGCGACGTAACTCTCGCACTGAACAAGTTCGAGCTCGGCATAGCCTGCCAGACTGCGCACGACTTCATGTGGGACGACTTCTGCGACTGGTATATCGAGCTCACAAAATCGGCGCTCTGGTCGGACGACGAGGCCAAAAAGGACGGCGCGCTCGCAGTCCTCGTGTATGTGCTCGACAATGCGCTTAAACTGCTGCATCCCTTCATACCGTTCGTTACCGAAAAGATATATTCGGAGATGCCCGCATCCCGCGGCAGGATAATGCTCGCCGCATACCCGCGCTATAATTCCAGACTGACCTACCGCAAGGAGGCGGCGGCGTTTACGGGCGTAATGGATATAATAAAGGCCGTGCGCGCCTTAAAGACAGAGACTGGCTGCGCGCCTTCAAAGAAGGTCACGCTGTATATCGTTACCGATTCAAAGCGCATAATTACCGCCAATGAAGACAGCATAAAGCGTCTTGCTGGCGCTTCGGAGATAAAGTTTGTACCCTCGCCCGAGGCCGCCGGCGAAAACGCCGCCGCAAAGGTGGTGAGTTGCGCAACCGTGCTTGTGCCCATGGGCGACCTTGTAGACGCCGATAAGGAACGTGTAAGGCTGGAGGGCGAGCTTGAAAAGGTGCTTGCAGAGATCCGCCGCGCCGACGGCAAGCTGCACAACGCCGGCTTTATGGCAAAGGCGCCCAAAAAGCTTGTCGACGAAGAGAGGGCGAAGCTGGATAAGTACCTTGAAATGAAGGAACGAATTGAAAAACAATTGCAAAATCTGTAATTACTCCGCCTGACCTCGTATATACGTCGTAATACTGTGTCGAACTTGCGGTTTGCCTTGGTCACTTACTTCTGTGTAAGCTTCCTGCGGTCAAATCCGCGTTCTCCTTGTCTTACTCGTATCTCCGAGGTCATCATGGGGGGCGTTCTTAATAAGGTGAAAATCAATGCCGCGGAGCGCACGCGCTCCGCGGCATTTAAAAAACAGAAAGGTATATCTATGATAATAAGAGAAATAAATGAAACTGACAGGCAAGAATATTTAAAGATGTCGGCCGAGTTCTATTCTTCGCCCGCGGTGCTGCACGATATCCCCGCTAATTACCGCGAAAACGCCTTTGAAGAGTATCTTCGCGGCGTGCACGCTAAGTGCTTTATCTTTGAAGAAGAGGGCAAGGTCGCGGGATATGGTATAGTAACGTTTGTCTATATCCAGGAATCGGGCGGACTTTGTACGTTTTTCGACGAGCTGTATGTGCGCGAACAGTTTCGCTCGCGCGGGTTCGGAAGGCAGTTCTTCAACTTCGTGTTCGATAATTTTCCCGCGCCCATGAGTCTTTTGGAGGTGGAGAAAGAGAATGTGCGCGCAATATCGCTGTATAAGCGGCTGGGCTTTTCTCCGAGGGAATATATACTCATGCAGAGATGATCCGAATGCCGGCAGTTAGGTTCAGGCGTTTGACGCTCGGCTAAGAGCAATAAAAAATTTAAATTTTTCAAATTAATTAAAAAATTGCAATTTTTTAAAAAATTTTCGTTTATTGCGGCATATACGGCAGCTGATTTTAAAAAAAACAGTAGTTTTTCGGGTTGCCTTTTGACTTTTTTGAATTAATTTAAAATTTGCGGCGCGCGGCTTTCACTTGAAAAAAGCCGCGCGCCGCGCTATAATATAAAAAATAAAAAACAGTGTTGGAGGATATATGAAAGGTAAAATTTTGTGCGCCGCTGCGGCGGCAGTTGCGGCGGCGATGATCGCGGCCCTGCCCGGTTGCGAAATTATCGAGGACATATTCGGCGACATATTCCACGAACATACATATTCCTCTTCCGAGTGGGAGAGCGATGCGGGCGGCCACTGGAACGTGTGCACCGGGTGCGGCGAGCACCTCAATGCGGCGGCGCACACCACGGACGATGAATGGAAGAGCGACGCCTCTTCCCACTGGCAGTTGTGTACCGTGTGCGGATATGCTGTAAACAGCGCCGCCCATACTCCTGCCGAGGGCTGGGAGAGCGACGCCGCTTCGCATTGGCAGGTGTGCACGGTGTGCGGGTATGTTTTAAACAGCGCCGCGCATACTTTCAACGCGCAGAACGAATGCACGGTGTGCGGATATTCGGCTGCGGGCGCGGGCGAGGGCAGCGAGGCCGACATTGCCTCTGCGGAGCTCTCCATACATTTTATAGAGCTCGGCAATAAATATACGGGCGACAGCACTCTGATAAAGGTCGGCGATACCGAGGTGCTCATAGACGCCGGCTCGCGTCAGTCGAGCGCGCCCACTATAAAGGCGCACATAGACAAATACTGCACCGACGGCGTGCTCGAATATGTGATAGCCACCCACTCCGACCAGGATCACATCGCCGCCCTTGTCGGCACCAGCTCGGGCGGCAACTATAACGGCGTTTTATACAGCTATGAGATAGGCACGATAATACGGTTCGACCGCACCAACAAGGATACGGAGACGGCGGCGGGCAACCCCACGCTGTATGGCAGGTTCGAGACGGCGGTGGACTATGCCGAGGCTAACGGCGCGGCCGTCTACACCGGTCTGCAGTGCTACAATCAGACGGACGGCGCGCAGCGCACTTACTACCTCGACGAAGAGCAGACGATCTCCATGAACATACTCTATAACTATTATTACGAGCACGACAGCTCGGACGAGAATAACTATTCGGTATGCATGATGCTTTCGCAGGAGCTTGAAGGCGGCGAAAAGAACTACCTCTTCACGGGCGATCTGGAGGAGGAGGGCGAGGAGTATCTCGTGCAGTACAACGAGCTGCCCGAGGTCGAGCTCTTCAAGGCGGGTCATCACGGCAGTCCCACCTCGTCGAACGAGGTGCTCTTGAGCGTGATTAGGCCTAAAAACGTCGTCGTGTGCTGCTGTGCGGGCTCGGACGAATATACCGATAACAAGGATAATCAGTTCCCCTCGCAGGCGTTCATTTCGCGCGTGTGCAAATATACCGAGAATGTGTACGTCACCACCATGGTCAGCGACAACGAGGACGAGTTCGAGCCGATGAACGGCGATATCGTGTTCTATTACAGCAAGTCCGAAGGCGAGGAGGGCAGCCTTAAGCTGTGGTGCTCAAACAACACCACAAAGCTTAAAGACACTGAGTGGTTCGCCGCAAACAGGGTCTGGGAGTGAATTTAACGCTTCGCCTGTTTGAAGTGTTTTTAAAAACAGCCGCCCGCGCAAGTATGCGCGGGCGGCTGTATCATAAAATAATTCCGCTGTTGACAATATAGAAGAGAAGGGATATAATTGATTTGACGTAACGATATTGGTGTTGTTCCTTTATTATGGAGGAGCAGTAAGCTGTTTTTGTATCTGTGTCGATTGCAGGTGACATAATGAGAAGATTGTTGATTGTTCCGTTAAGCCTTTTATTTATATTTTTATCTGGATGCCAGTTGCTGTTTATGTCGAATAAGAATATTCTTAAATACTATGTAGATGATGCCAATTATGGTGAAGTCATAGGTAAGATTATTGAAAAAGACGTTACACTAGCTGAGGATGATTACACGTCTACATGTTTATTGACTATCGAAGTGACATCCGGGGTGGATTTTTATAAAAAAGACGGACAGGATGTGGAATTGCCGATAAATGATTACTTTGAGATTTGCGGGCATAATGAATTATATGATATGATAGATGTAGGAGATGTAATAGAAGCAGTTTCTGCACCCGGAATATTTTATGACGGCCACAACAAGCCGATAGTGGCACTAAATAAAAATGGGCTGACATTGCTTTCGTTTGAAAAGGGTAAGGCTGATTATATTGAGTGGTTAATAAGAACATGGTGACTTGTTTCTTGTTAATGGTATAATTAAAACTGCTTAACAGGGCTATATGTTAAAGTGTTAGTTGGGGGAATATTGATTTTTGGTGATGAAATGAGTAAAAGTGAGAAATTAATTTTAGAAGCTTTTATGAAGTTAAAAAAGCCTGCTTTAATTTCATGTGAGTTTGATACTGCAAATGACTATTTAGCCGGATATGTTTCGAGATTTTTGTCTGGTGAAAGATTTTCTGTTGATTTTAATGCTTTTTCAAAAAGTGAGTATGAATTATTGAATCAAACAATTACAAAAAATTTTTGTAGTGCAGAGGGAAAAGATCTTTTGTCGTATGTCTTACTTACGAAATTGGTATGCAACATTTTAAATAAATATAAAGTAGAGTAAAGTATATGCTAGCCGCCCGCGCAAGTATGCGCGGGCGGTTGTATAATAAAATAACCTCGCTATTGACAATATAGAAGAGAAGGGATATAATATATATCGACACTCATGATATGATGAAACGGGCTTATTCTGTTTTTTAGGATAAATATTATAGCAATGAAAATAAAAAAGGGCGTGCTTATTGGTTCAATCATTTGTTTCGTTTTTGCCTTCATTTATTTGTGTATTGGCTTGGTCGCAAATAATCATATATTTGCAAACGAAGAAAATACCACAGAATTAAGCGGAACGGTTGTCATGGTTGAAGAAGATGATGACGGGTATTTGGTTTTGCTTGAAGGAGAGGTTGTCCCTATTCGGATATCTTACAATATTATTGTCAATGAGCAAAATATGCAATCTCTTTCTGAGGGTGATACCATACGTTACAGCATTCTGAATGATATATTGGAGATGGTTCAAGAGGGGAACGGTGATTTGATTTTACCTGTATGTGCAATGGATACTGAACAAGGCGCTGTTGCTACAATGGAAAGCTATAATTCGACTGTCGAGCGTAATAAGACCGGAATTATGCGGATAAGCATAAGCGTTTGTGCGGTGCTATTAGTTATAGCTGCCGTACTTTTAGTCATTTATATCAGACGGCTAAAGAGAAGCAAGGATATTCGATAAATGTGCCGTATGGAACGGATATTTTGCGGCTAGGTATTATTATGAGTAGTTTTTGTTGCGTGAATTTAGCAAAAAATAAAGTTAGCAAACATTTTAAAAAATACAATCAACTTGCTAATCGCGTTGTGGAATACGCTCTCGAGCACAAATTTGCAGTGTTTTTTAATTCATATGATTACGGCTTAAATATAATCGAAGAAGCGGGCATGAAAGATTTTTTTCTTGTTTCGGATAGCTTCTTATATAAAAATTGTGAGCTATTGAACACAACAGAATTTGCTCGTAAAATGTTAAAAGACGAAATGTTTGATACTAAGAAAGCATTTTTCCGTAAATATCGAATTTTCAATGAATTGTTAAATATTATTTTTGAATACGAAGTGTCAGAAATAGAAATATATTTTACAGACGACGCGGAAAATTTGTCCGAGTTTGATGTGATACAAACTACGAAAGAGAATTTTTTATTGGATTTGTACAACGCGGTTGAAGCTGCTGTTCCTGAATATGCAGGACTATTCCCAACGGTTAAATTTTGTATAAAAAAGTAAAGGCGTTAACTGATGTTTTTATGGGCCGCCCGCGCAAGTATGCGCGGGCGGCTGTTTTATATAACAAATGTGCTATTGACAGCGCAACGGAAAGACGTTATAATGTAAATAACAATATTGGAGGAAATAAAAGATCAAAAAGATATTCAGTAAAATCAAGTGGTTCGTATGGGAGTTTTTCCACAATTCACTGGGGCCCTGCGACGGCAAAAAGTTTAAAATGACAGCAGGCTGGGTGATATATTTTATTGTAGGCGCAATAATTTGTATATTATTCTTTTATGCTCTGTTGTGGATTGAATCTGGGCAAATTTCATTTGATGCTATATCGATAATATGGGCTCCGGAAGAAACTTATGGTTACAGAATAGGCTATTTTGTCATAGGGATAGGTGTAATTCCTTGTTTGCTTTTTACTGGATATCTTACAGGTGCACGAATAAATGGCGATAAACAGTTGCTTGAAGGCAAACGTGTGCTTAGATTATGTTGTCTTTTGGCATCAGTATTAATTGTTATTTGTTTCATAGTTTCTGTTGTAGTGTACTGATTAGAAGAAGGCCGCCCGCGCAGTTTTGCGCGGGCGGCTGCTTTGTATGCGGAATGAATTTTTCAGTCTGAATGGATCAGGCAGGGGCCTTTTTTATTTGGCTATTGACCTCGGCGATAATGTGTGGTAGAATATAAACGTACAATAATATAGCCGAGCGTTAAAAACCTGAACCTGATTTAAAGCGGGTGTTCGTTTTACTATGAAACATTCCGCTCGTCGCTTTAAATTGCTTTGGGGGGCTGGTTCAAGCTGTCAGCACTCGGCTAAGGGAAAATATGAAGAGACCGAAAAGTTATAACTTCAACGTAAAACCCAGGAAGCCTAATGCGCTTTTCATGGGCATACTCAAGCATTTTGCCGCCTATCCCGATATGAGAGCGCGCGATTTTGAGTGTGAGTACATAAATATGGACGGAATTGAGCCGCCCTACTTCCTGCTTGCCAATCACGCCAGCGAGATGGACTTTAGAATACTGTATGCCGCCATACGTCCGCACAACATGAATTACGTTGTGGCTATAGACGCCATGCACGACAACGGTATAGGCCTTATGCGCTTTGCGGGCGGGATCTGCAAGCGCAAGTTCATACAGGATATGTCGCTCATACGCAATATGAAGTACTGCGTGGAGCACTATGACAACCCTGTGTGCATATATCCCGAGGCCCGTTACACCTTCGACGGAACGCAGAGCTATGTGCCGCCATCCGTCGGCAAGATGGCAAAACTGCTTAAGGTGCCCGTGGTGCTGCTCATAGCTTACGGCAACTTTATCTGCTGTCCGCAGTGGAACAAGGATAAGTTCAAAAAGAGGCTCGCACCATGCAAGGCTAAGCTCGTCTGCGTTGCCGATGCCGAAGAGGTGCAAAGGCTCTCCGCAGACGAGATAAATGCCCGCATACGCGAGAATTTCGTGTACGACGACTTCGCCTACCAGTATGAAAATAAGATAAAACTTGATTTTAAAGAGCGCGCCCGCGGTCTTCATCACATTTTGTATCAGTGCTGCGAGTGCGGCGCGGAGTTTGAGATGTATTCCTCCGGCACCACGTTAGAGTGCCGTCATTGCGGTAAAAAGTGGGAGATGACGGAATACGGAAGGCTGGAGGCGCACGACGGGAACACGAAATTTGCGCACATTCCCGACTGGTTCAGGTGGGAACGCGAAAATGTGCGCCGCGAGGTCGAGGCCGGCACGTATTGCATAGAAGACGAGATCGAGGTGCATACGCTTCCCAAAAACAAGTATTTCGCGCAGGGGCGCGGCAAATTCCGCCAGGACAAAACGGGCACGCATTTTTGGTGCAATTACTACGGCGAGCCGTTTGAAATGCACCTTGCGCCCAATCAGCTGGAGAGCGTGCACATAGAGTTTGACTACCGAGACAGAAAGAAGAGAGAGTTTTTCGGCGACTGCCTGGATATATCCAAACATGACGACAGCTTCTGGCTGCACCCCGTGAACGTCCGCGATTGCATAATGAAGATTTCATTCGCCACCGAGGAGCTCTATCAGCTCGAACACAGGCGGATAAAGAATAAGCTTGGCAAAAAGTAATCAGTATATTTTTGAAATTAAAAACAGGGGCGTGCG
>DVHB01000015.1 GCA_018712405.1 Candidatus Coproplasma stercoripullorum | reverse complement strand
AAGAGGAGGCAGCAATACTCTTCTCTGTATTGCAACGACGATGAACGATCAAGGCATGCAAAAGACGCATTTAAAGGCAGGTTCGTTTTATTCTCTTACAATATAGCGCGCAGCGCCGAAGGCGGAAACGCCTTCGGCGCTGCGCGTGTCACGAACAGCGGTTTTTTCGTCATATTCTGCGGCGTCATATTTTTATATTTACCATTGACAACGCCGCCCCGTATACTTTATAATGGATATTGGAAAAATATGGGCGGCGGCAAAGGCCGCACGCGCAGGCAAATCAGGTTTACGGCAAAGGAGGGCACGACAATGCAGAATATTCTTGTAACGGGCGGCGCCGGCTATATCGGCAGTCACACCTGTGTGGAACTATTGAACAGCGGCTTCGGGGTGATCGTTGCGGACAACCTTTTGAACTCCAACAGGGAGAGCTTGAGCCGAGTCAAAAAGATAACGGGAAAGGACGTAAAATTTTATGAGACGGACGTGCGCGACCGCGCCGCCATGGAAAAGATCTTCAACGAAAATAAGATAGACTGGGTGATCCACTTCGCCGGCCTCAAGGCCGTGGGCGAAAGTTGCGTAAAACCGATAGAGTATTACGATAACAACCTGTACGGCACCCTGGTGCTTTTGGAGGTAATGCGCGAACACGGCTGCAAAAAGCTGGTGTTTTCCTCTTCGGCAACCGTATACGGCACGCCCGAAAGGCTGCCGCTGGACGAGGAGTGCAGAACTGGAGGAACGACCAATCCGTACGGCACCAGCAAATACTTTCAGGAGATAATGCTGCAGGACGTGTATAAGGCGGATAACGAGTGGACGATAGCTCTCCTCCGTTACTTCAATCCGGTGGGCGCGCACGAGAGCGGCCTCATAGGCGAGGATCCCAGGGGTATCCCCAACAACCTCACCCCCTATATAGCCAAAGTCGCCATAGGCGAGCTTAAAGAGGTGGGGGTTTTCGGAAACGATTATCCTACTCCCGACGGCACGGGCGTCAGAGACTATATTCACGTGGTCGATCTTGCAAAGGGTCACGTCGCCGCCATAGAGGGCATAAAGGGCAGCGGCGTGTATGTGTACAACCTCGGCACAGGAGTGGGTTACAGCGTTTTAGACGTCATACACGCATATGAAAAGGCGTGCGGCCACAACATTCCCTACTCCATAAAGCCGCGCAGACCGGGCGACATAGCCTCATGCTATGCCGACGCCTCCAAGGCCGAAAAGGAGCTCGGCTGGAAGGCGCGGTACGGCATAGACGAGATGTGCGCGTCTTCATGGAACTGGCAGAAGAATAACCCCAAGGGATATTCCAAAGAATAAACCGCCGTTCCCTCTGCTCACGCATCAGGACAGAGCAAAATATTTACCAAGGTAAAAAGGGTTAAAACGGTCAAAGTTTTCCGCGCCCCGCATAGCTTTTCTGCGGAGCGCGGATTTTGCTAATTGTACGAGTTTACAATTTTATTACAAACAGAGGGCTATCAGGTAAAAATTTTACAAATTTATTACAACTTTGTGAGATTTATATTACAGGCACCTGCTAAAATATATTTGTCGGGCGGGAGCGCATCACCCCGCGCGATACGCATCAAAGGAGAAATTAAATGGATTTTGCAAACTTAGACACGGCGAGCAGCGTCATTTTGCTGCTTGTGGGGCTGGGCGTCTTTTTGCTTGGCTTCAAGTTTCTCGGCGACAGTATCGAAAAGCTTTCGGCAAGCAAACTGCGCGCGCTCTTCAACAGGGCGGCGGGCAACCGCTTTGCGGGCGTGGGAGTGGGAGCTCTGGCCACGGCCATAGTGCAGTCGTCGTCGGTCACCACGGTAATGGTCGTTGGCTTCGTCAACGCCGGCGTAATGACGCTCACGCAGGCGGCGGCTGTGATAATGGGCGCCAACATAGGCACTACCATCACCGGCTGGCTGGTATGGCTCAATCAGTTCAACGTGATGATGTACGCCATGCTCTTAACGCTTATAGGCCTTATATTGACGATGGTCACCAAGAATAACAAGGTGAACACGGCGGGCAGCCTCGTCGCCTCTCTGGGCCTCGTGTTCGTGGGCCTCGAGATAATGTCGGGCTCGATGGCGGGCGTTGCCAACGAACCGTTCGTTGAACAGGCGCTCACCTCCGTTACGAACCCCCTTCTGCTCCTTCTCATAGGCGTGGCGGTCACGGGCATAGTCCAGTCGTCAAGCGCTGTCACCTCCGTGCTCATTGTAATGGCGCAGAACGGCCTTCTGATAGGCGGAGGCGGCAACGGCATACTCTTTGTGATTCTCGGCACCAATATAGGCACGTGCGTCACCGCCGTGCTCTCTTCGATAGGCGCCAACACCAACGCAAAGAGGGCGTGCTTATATCACTTGCTGTTCAACGTTATCGGTTCCATAATCTTCCTCGTTGTGTTCTGGATATGGGACGGCTTCTACGACGATGTGCTCATGGCTATGTTCAATAACCATACCACCTGCATAACCTTCTTCCATACCATGTTCAACGTCATCTGCACCTGCCTGTATCTTCCGTTTATCAAGTATCTCGTGAAACTCACCGAGATAATCATCCCCGACAGGAAGAAGAACAGGAAAAACAAGGCGGGAGAGGGCTTTATGGATAAGCGTCTGCTCGTGACGCCGTCGCTTGCGCTCGGCCAGCTCTTAAAGCAGACTACCTATACTGCGGGCATTGCGGTAAAGTGCCTCAACAACGCCGTTGCGGGCTTCATCGCCAAGGACGATTCCAAGCTCGACGATATGCTCAAAGACGTGCAGAAGGTCAACGATTTATCGCAGGAGATCACGGGCTATCTTCTGGAGATCTCGGCAAAGGATATTTCTTTAAGCGACGAAAAGCTTGTAAATGTGCTGCACAGGGACAACAGCGACATAGTAAGAATAGCCGATATTGCCGAAAATATAGTGGGATATACCCATAAAGCCATCGATGAAACGCTCGTATTTTCAGATGTCGTAAAGCGCGACCTTAATAAGCTGATGAAACTTTTAAACGAGCAGTATGAGCTTGTGGTGGATATAGTTGAAAATAATAATATAGTAAAAATTAAACAGTCGGACGAGTTGGAACAGGAGATAGACGCCTCAAAGAAGAGGCTTTTGGACGAGCATATCGAGCGCATGGCGCGCGGCGAATGCAACGCCGAAAACAACAGCCTGTTCGTAAGTCTCATCTCCAATCTCGAGAGGGTGGGCGACCACCTCAGCATGATGGCTCACTCCGTAGAGGAGGTAGTGTAAGACCCGTCCGCCGAAACGGAGGTTTTGCCAGATGAACGGCACTGTCTATGCGCTCGAAGACGATGCAAGCATAAGCGGGCTTATAAAAGTTGCTCTGCAGATGAACGGCATCGAATTCGAGGCGTTCTCTAACATCAAAGATTTCAATGCGGCAGTCGACAGCCGTCAGCCCGACGTCGCGCTTTTAGATATAATGCTGCCCGACGGCAACGGACTCGACGTGCTCAGAAGCGTAAAGCTGCGTTATCCGCTCGTTTCCTGTATCATGCTCTCCGCGCTTACCAAGGAGGAGGATAAAGTAAACGGCCTGAATCTCGGGGCAGACGACTATATAGCCAAGCCCTTTTCGGTGCTCGAGCTCACCGCGCGCGTAAATGCCGCACTGCGCAGAAAGAGGAAGTCTGACGAGGTGATTGTCGGCGGCCTTACGCTCAATATCGACACGATGGAAGTGCGCCTGCGCGGCGAACGGCTTGACCTTAACAAAAAGGAATTTGAACTTTTAAAGTACTTCATGCTCAATCCCGGCAAGGTGCTTTCTCGCGAGACCATTCTTTTAGAGGTTTGGGGGTACGAGCAGGGTGAAACCCGCACGCTCGATAACCACATCTCGCGTTTAAGAAAGATGGGCGTCACCAATCTCGAAACGGTGTTCGGCATAGGGTATAAATTATCGGTGAACTAATATTTCACGAATTTCTCGTGCTGGTGACGCAGCTTGAAACGTAAGTTGTTTTTAAATTAACAGAATAATTTTCGGGCGCCGCCGCGCCTTGCGCAAAAAACTTGCGCGGCGCGGCGGCGCGGTGTTTTTTATGAAACTAAGAATTTTGCTTATTTCAGTACTTATAACTTTTGTGGGTATTCTCGCCTACTCTTTCGTCTCCACCGAGCTATATTACAATTCATCGTTAGAGCGCATGCGGGATACGCTTGCGGTATACATGAATTCATTTGACGAAGAGGAGTATTCCGCCCTGGGCGAGGAGGAAGCTGCGGCCTTTTCGGAAAGCTTAGGCGGCGCCCGCGTCACGTTCATAAGTTCCGACGGCACCGTGCTCGCCGACAGCGAGGATGTCGAGATCGAGGAAAACCATCTCGGCCGTGAGGAGGTCGCCGCAGCCGTAGAGGACGGCGAGGGCTTTTCCGTGCGCAGGAGCGATACGGTGGGCACCGACTATGTATATTACTGCCGCAGGATATCCTCGGGAGAGGGGTTTTACCTCGTCCGCATAGCCGTTACCACCTCGAGCGAGTGGGCGCTTTATGCCGATTTTCTGCCTACCGTGATAGTCTATCTCGTGATAGACCTTCTCGCGTGCGTGGTGTTCACATATGTCGCCACATATTTCATTCTCAGTCCCGTGGAGAACCTCACCCGCCAGGCGGCGCTCTCAGACAGGATAACTACAAAATACAGGGAACTTCAGCCCATAGCCGAGGTATTAAACGAACGCAACAGGGATATAGAGAAAAAGATGAACGAGATAAAGGAAGAGAAGGAGCTCGTAGAAAAGGCTCAGAACTCCAAAAATGAATTTATATCCAACATCACGCACGAGATGAACACTCCGCTCACCTCCATAAGGGGGTATGCCGAGCTGCTCGCTGCCGGTGTTATGAACAAGGAGCAGCAGGACGCGGCCTATAAGACCATATTAAAGCAGTCCGAGCGGCTCACCAATCTCATTGCGTGCATAATAAATTACAACGAGATAGATAATTCCGACGTACCATCGTGCGAAGTAGACCTGTCAAAGCTCGCGAGAGAGATGCTCGCCGTCGTAAAGCCCGAGGCCGACAAACGCAACGTAACGCTTATAGACGACATAACAGATAACGTCATAGTGCAGTCCACGCACGAGCGCATGAGCGAGATGGTGGGCAATCTCATCCGCAACGCCATACGCTATAATAAGCCGGGCGGCACCGTCACCGTCACTTTAAACATCGACAGGTTCGAGGTCGCCGACACGGGCATAGGCATCTCGGAGGAGAATTTAAACAAGGTCTTCAGCCGCTTCTTCACGGTAGATAAGTCGCACAGCGGCAAAAACGGCGGTTTCGGCCTGGGACTTGCTATGGTAAAAAAGATCTGCCAGCGCGAGGGCTGGAGCATATCGGTAAAGAGCAAGGAGGGGGAGGGCTCGACCTTCACGGTAAAGTTTTGACCGGCGTTCTTCTTTACAATTTTGACCCTTTCAGATAAACTATAAGGGCCGCGGCGCGGAAATTTTCCGCGCCGCGGTTTTTTGCCGTGCGGCAAAAAAATTGTTACGGGTGTGTTTTTAAACATATGCGCCGCCGCGCAGGCGGCGGCTTCAAATAAAAATGCATAAAACTGCAAACAATAACGTCAAAGGCAGGATCTGAAATATACGGAATATATGTGTAAGCGCGCACTTGCGTCCGCACGCCCGCATACCCGCACCCGTGTGCGCGCACGCATATGCGTGCGCGCGAGAGGCTCATCGGATAAATATGTGAATTAATTACAGTTGTTTGGAATTATTGACATATTTTTTACAAGTCGCCCAAAAATTAATCTTAAAAAAAATTTTTATTACAATTTTATTACAAGTTTGTGTAAGAGTTTTTTACAAGTCTTTGATATGATTATCACGTCGAAAGGAAATAAAGAAAAAAACTTTTAAATCAAGGAGTGAAAAGAAACAGTATGAAAAGATTTGGCAAAATAGTAGCAGTAGCAGCAGCATGCGCAGCTCTTACGGGCACGGTAGCGGCCTTCTCCGCCTGCGGCACCAACGGCGGCACGATCAACATCTCCGGTTCCACTTCCGTGCAGCCCCTGATGCAGGAGCTTGCCGATGCTTACATGGCTGAACACGAAGGCGTGACCATCAACGTAGGTGCCGGCGGCTCCGGCGTAGGTATCTCCAATGCACAGGACGGCACCGTTGACCTCGGTATGGCTTCCAAGGAGATAGTCGGTGACGATGCAGAGGGTATAACCACCATTCAGATAGCTACCGACGGTATCGCACTTATCGCAAGCAATGATTGCACTGTTACAAGCGTAACTAAGGATGAGGTTTACGAGCTCTATGTAAACGGCACCGCTATCCAGGGTGTTATAACCGACGCCGTTTCCAGGGACGGTTCCTCCGGTACCCGCGAGGCTTTCCAGGATATAATGGGTATCGAAACCATAGCTCAGATGCCTGAACTTTCTTCTCAGGACGCCGTTATCGAAAATGTTGCGGCAGCCGACAGCATTATAGGTTATGTATCTCTCGAGGCTCTCTCCGGCAACAACACTATTAAGGGCCTTAATTTTGAAGGCGTTGCGCCCACAGCCGAAAACGTTGCAAGCGGTGCATACACTCTTTCCCGTCCCTTCAACATTATGTACAACACCGCAAACGGCATGAGCGACCTCACAGCTGACTTTGTTGACTTTATCTTCAGCGAAGCAGGTGCGGCAATAATCGAAGAGAACGGCCAGGTCGTTGTAGAAAGAAACTAATTTAATAGGGTATCAAGATGGCTGAAATAGCGACTAAAGAAAACAATAAAATTTCTTTCAGGGAACGTTTTGCAGCCGCGTTTACTAAAGAAAATATCGCAAAGGTGATTTTTGTCGCCTTTGCGGCATTTTCAATTTTGGCGGTTTTTGCAATAATATTCTACATTCTGTACGACAGTATACCTGCTTTCCGCGAAATAGGTTTCTTCAATTTCATATTTGGCGATATCTGGAATCCCAACGCGGGTGAGTACGGCATACTGCCGATGATACTTACGACTTTGTTGCTTACCGTGTTATCCGTCGTTATCGGTTCGGTATTTGCTGTATTCACGGCTGTATTTATTGTATATTACTGCCCCAAGTGTATCAAAAAAGTTTATACGCAGATGGTCAATCTGCTTGCAGGCATACCTTCAATAATTTATGCATATTTCGGTTTTGAAATGATCAAGCCGATAATAGAAGATATGTCGGGCAGAACGTTCGGCTACGGCATACTGCTCAGCACCATAATTCTGAGCATAATGATACTGCCTACAATAGCCTCCATCTCCAAAAACAGCCTTGAGAATGTTCCGGCGCAGTATTATGAGGGCTCGCTTGCTCTCGGCAACACCAAGAATCAGACGGTGTTCAAAGTAATGCTCCCCGCGGCAAAAAACGGCATACTTGCAGCGATAATCCTCGGTATAGGCCGTGCCGTGGGCGAAACGATGGCGGTACAGTTCCTGTTGGGCGGCGCAGTTTCCTATCCCACCGACTTCATAATACCCATAAGCTCGCTCACTTCAAAAATAGCTCAGGAGTTCGGCGAATCGGGCGGCCTGCACCGCCAGGCGCTCATCGCCATAGGCTTTGTGCTGCTCGTGTTTATTCTCATTATCAATCTCGTCCTTTGGTTTGTAAAGCGTAACAACGCTATTGCGGGCAACAGTGTGTTCACCCGCAAGATAAAAGAGAGCGATATAGAGCACACCGCGCCCAACTATAAGCGCACAGGCACTGTTCAGGATGCTCTCCGCATAGTGTGTTATGTGATTGCGGCCATCGTTGCGGTAGCACTTTTGTCGATAGTTTTGTATACCCTGATCAAGGGGTTGCCCGAAGTAACGTGGCACAATATGTTCGGCAGAAGCTTCAATTCGGCGCCCACTCTCGCTCCTGCATTCGTAAGCACTATAGCGATAATTATAGTCTCGCTTGCCATAGCATTGCCATTGGGTATCGGTGCAGCTATATACCTCAACGAATACTCCAAGCGCGGCTCTAAGTTTGTAAATACGCTCAGGCTGTTCATCGATACGCTTGCCGGCGTTCCGTCGATTTTGTTCGGTTTGTTCGGATATATTTTCTTTGTAAGGTTGTTTGGTAGCGCAAATCTTCTGGCAGGCTCGTTTACCATAGTGCTGATGATACTGCCGACGATAATCAGGTCTACCGAACAGAGTCTTTCAGAGGTGCCCGACTCAATGAGAGAGGCAAGTTATGCGCTGGGAGCGGGTAAATTGAGGACGGTATTCGTCGTAGTGCTCCCCCAGGCACTGCCCGGCATAATCACGGCAATAATACTCTCCATCGGTCGTATAGTTGGTGAGTCGGCCGCACTCATCTATACTGCGGGCTCAAGTTTCCTAATGCCCACCAGCCTGCTCAGTCCCGGCAGTACGTTTGCTGTATTCATGTACAACCTGCAGAGCGAAGGTCTCGATACCAAATATCTCGCCTATGCAGCCGGCGCGATACTTATCATATTTGTATTGTTCCTCAACATACTCATAATGTTGCTTGAAAACTATTTCAATAACAAGGCGGCAAACAAGAAGGGCGCAATTAGAACGTTCATAGATAAACTCAGGAAAAAAGAGGTCAAAGATGCGCAAAATTGAAAACTTTAACATAACGGGCGATATTGCCATAAGCGTAAAGGACATGAACCTTTACTACGGCTCTTTCCACGCCCTTAAGAACATAAACATGGAGTTCCCCGTGCGTCAGCTTACCGCCATGATAGGCCCCTCAGGCTGCGGCAAGTCGACTCTCATAAAGTCTTTAAACCGCATGAACGATCTTATCGAGGGCTGTAAAATTACGGGCGAGATCAGGATCGGCGATACCAACATCTATGAGAGAAAGACCGACCTCGCGCGTCTCAGAAAGAATGTGGGCATGGTGTTCCAGCGTCCCAATCCCCTTGCGATGAGCGTTTACGATAATATTGCCTACGGCCCCCGCACCTTCGGCATACGTTCAAAGTCTGTGCTGGACGGCATCGTAGAGCAGTCGCTCCGCGGCGCAGCCATGTGGGACGAAGTTAAAGACAGGCTCCACAAATCGGCGCTCGGCCTCTCCGGCGGCCAGCAGCAGAGGCTGTGCATAGCGCGTTCGCTCGCAGTCGAGCCCCAGATCCTCTTAATGGACGAACCCACGTCCGCGCTCGACCCAATCTCCACGGGCAAGATAGAGGAGCTGTGCACCGAACTCAAAAAGACGGTAACCATAATCATGGTAACGCACAACATGCAGCAGGCGTTCCGTATCGCCGATAAAACTGCCTACTTCCTTTTAGGCGAGATGATCGAAATGGGCGACACCAAAGAGCTCTGGGCTCACCCCAAGAACAAGAAGACGGACGATTATATAAACGGCCGTTTCGGTTGATAAAACAGTTCACGCAAATCTTTTGCCTTTGGCAAAATCTTTGCCGTGAGAGTTGTTTTGTCGTAAAAAGATTTAACGGCGGGAGTAAATCCCGCCTTATCTTTTTTCGGCGTTAATTTTTTAAAATAATAATTGTCATTTCGACCGAGCGTAAGCGTGTGGAGAAATCTCGTCCGCATTAATTCCTTCCCTCAAAGGGAGGAATTAAAGGAGGGGTTCTTGAGCTCGCATCTATGAACCCTCACGCTCTGAGGCAAAAAATGATATAGAACAAAAATTCCGCGCAAGCCGTTGCGCGGAATTTTTCGTGAGTTTGAGGGGCCTTCTCGCGCGGCGAGCTGAAAAGTTCCGCCGCGCTCGGGCACCGCTCGGACTTGTATTTGTCCTCGCTCATCTCCCAACGCGCAAACAGCGCATATGT
>DVHB01000014.1 GCA_018712405.1 Candidatus Coproplasma stercoripullorum | reverse complement strand
GCCGCGGCGGCTTTAAATATATCTAAAAACCTTATTATAAAGCGTCTTTCAGAAGCGAGCAAGACGCGGAGCGCGCGGAAGGTTTGAGGGAGCTTACTTAAAGATAAGTGACCGAAAACACCCGTAAGCGCGACAAAGTATTGCGATGCTTATCAAAGGCGCGTCAGTAGAATGTGGCCACTTCCTGCTCCGGCTTCTCCGCAGGCTCCAGCTTCTCGGCAATCAGAACGGGCCCCTTTGAGCGGTAAACCGAGTTATATTCATACATTATCTTGCCCGTGACGGTAAGCCAGTCGCGCGTTTTTACCTCAGCGGCCTGCTTGCCGCACTTTACGGCGAAGCCGTCGTAGGCGATATCGGCCTCGCAGCACGTCATGATATAGCGCCCGAGCACGATATAGCCCGCGGGCACCTTTTTATTTACCGCCGCCATGCCCTTGAAGCGCACCGTTTTGCCGATATATGTGTCCAGCTTTTCGGCCACGTCACGGTAGAAGAGAGCAAAATCGTGGTCCTCGATCTCTATGACGGGCGCGTTCACGTCGAAGGGAAGCGGGTCCTCGATGTCGTCGAACTCGGCCTTGCCGCCGATATATTCGTAAACTATGTCGGGCCTGCGCGAAACGGCGCGCACGACCTTGTGGAACTCCATCTTGTCATACCCGCCCTTGAAACGGTTGAATACCACCATCTGCGTGAGCTGTATCTTGTCGTACACAAGCTGGCGCATGTTGCGGTTATAATTTAAAAAGGTGGCGGAATCGAAGAAGGTCATCATCTGATTTATGACCCAATCCTCGGGCATGGCGTCGAAAAAGGCCTGCAACAGCCAGGTGCCGTTGTATTCGACGAGAACGCGGTCGCATTGGTGCTTCTCGGCGAGCGCCGTAAGATTCTCCTGCGTGAGCTCATTCTCGCTCCCGAGATACTCGACAGCGACGTTTTTCACTTTGAAGAGGTGGGGGTCGTACTCCTCCTCTCCCTCCTCGCAGACGAGCACCATGGTCTTTTCGCCGCTCTCCATGCGCGGATCTTCGAGCGTCTCCTGAATAAATTTAGTTTTGCCCGACTCCAAAAAGCCGAGGAACATATATACTGAAATTTCTTCCGACATAAAACTTCCGTTTCGCGGCAAATATTTTGCAAAACAAAATCTTTGCCGCGATTCTTTTATATTGTCGTAAAAAGAGATATCGGCGAACTAAATTCGCCTGCTCTTTTTCCGGCATAATTATTATAAATTTAATTTTTTATTTAATTTTTTGCCTTATTTTACGCAATTAATAACTTTATAGAAGCGAGCAGAACGCGGAGCGCGAGGAAAATTTGAGGGAGCTTACCGAAGCGTAAGTGACCGAAAGTTGCCACAGCGCGACAAAGTTATGCGACGCTTATATGAAGTTTGGCGGAGTTAAAAGAATGTTGAAATCAGACGCCGAAGAGGGAAGAGAGTTCTTCCTTGTCCAGCTTGCTGCCGATAACGCACAGCTTGCCCGTATAGGCGGGCGCTCCTTCGTGCACGTCGGGCTCGCCGGGGTTGTAGTCGAAGTGCAGCCATGCGCCGTCTTTGCCGGCAACTATGCCCTTTGCGCGGAGCACGACGCCGTATTCCACTGCGTTGGTGAGCTGTGAAAGTATGGCCTTGAGCTCGTCTGCGGAGTAGGTTTTGGCAGTTTCAACGCCCCAGCTCTCGAATACCTCGTCGGCATGGTGGTGACGGTGATGCCCGCAGCCGCACTCCTCGCCGTGCTCGTGGTGATGCTCGTGCTCATGCTCGTCCCCGTCGTCATGGTCATGATGGCAGCAATGGCCGTGTTCATGCCCGTGCCCGTCATCGTCGCCGTGGTCATGGTGGCAGCAATGGCCGTGCTCATGCTCATGTTCGTGTTCGTCATGGTCATCGTCGTCGTCATGATCGTGCTCGTGGCGCTCCATGGCGTCCTTTTTGAGCTGTTCCATCTGCTCCTCCAAGGTGTCGCTGTGCTCCATGGCGGCGAGTATCTCCGCGCCCGAGAGCTGCTGCCAGGGAGTAGTCACCAGAGTTGCCTTGGTGTTGTGCTCGCGCACGAGCGCAACGGCGTTTTTGAGCTTCTCCTCGCCGGAGATATCGGCGTGGGTGAAGATTATGCAGTTGGCCGTCTCTATCTGATCGTTGAAGAACTCTCCGAAGTTCTTCATATACATCTTGCACTTTGCGGCGTCGACAATGGCCGTGTATGTGTTTATCACGCAATCTTCAAGGTTTGCGCTGTAAACGGCGCGAATTACGTCGGAGAGCTTGCCCACGCCCGAGGGTTCGATGAGGATCCTGTCGGGATGGTACTCTTCGCACACCTTCTTTAAAGCCTTTGCGAAGTCGCCCACGAGCGAGCAGCATATGCAGCCGGAATTCAGCTCGTTTATCTTTATGCCCGCGTCGGCCAGGAAGCCTCCGTCTATGCCTATGTCGCCGAATTCATTCTCTATAAGAACGAGTTTTTCGCCCGCATAGGCCTCTTTTATCAGCTTTTTTATGAGTGTGGTTTTGCCTGCGCCGAGGAAACCGGAGAAGATGTCTATCTTTGTCATGACAAAAATACTTCCTTAAATAATTTTTCTTTACACCATACTGTAAGGAAATAAAACGAACCAGCCTTTAAACGCGTCTTTTGCGAGCCATGGCGTTCATCCTCATTGCAATACCACAGTGGGTATTGCCGCTTCGTCAATCGCGCCAGTTCAACGCAAAATGCGCTGTTTAAAGGTGCTAAGCAATTTAAAGCCGGCAGATTGCGTGCAAGAGCAAGGCAAAGCCCGCAGGGCGTGCCGTGTGGCACGTTCAAGAGATTTAACGCAGCTATTGCCGCGATATCCCGGCTTTAAATCAGGTTTGTATTACTCCCTTACAGTATTATATAACCCCCTTTTGCAAAAAGCAAACTTCGGTTTTTGATTTTTATCGTTTTGAGTAATACAACCGGGGGTGCTGACAACTTTAATCATGTTAACGATGTTGACCCGGCCGAGCGAAGTATAAGACACACAGAGCATAAGATATATAGCCGCCCGCCGCGAAAAT
>DVHB01000013.1 GCA_018712405.1 Candidatus Coproplasma stercoripullorum | reverse complement strand
ACGGCGAAAGTACTTGACCATCCAAGGTCCGGGAGGATAGCAAGTTGCCGGATTTCATTAAAAAACGCCCGTTTTTCCTTTTATTTTTGCCGTTTTCTTAAAACTCCGTCTATATTAAAAAACTTGAATTTCAGCCAAGTTTTATTGTTGATTTCAGTCTGTTAAATTGTAGATTTTACCGCTTTTCAGCGATAATCAGGCAAGCGTAAGTTTTACCGAATTTTAAGCCTTATTTTTCATTTTGGCACATGTTTTGGCACATAATTTGGTACACATATAGCTTGCGGGCAGGTCAACGATGTGGTAATTGTTTTTCGTGCGCGAAAGGTCAATCTTTGGGTTTTTAGCCTCGTAAGTTTCGTCGCGCTCGTTTTCTTTCTTGACGTTGCCGACGCTCGGTCGCTTTAATTTTTTCATATTGTATACGATATAACTTATACTTGGCTTCCTCCTTATTTGTTATTAGCCTCCACATTATGCGCTTGGGCGCATAAGTGTAGCTCACTGCGTCGCTGTTCATTTCGCTTAAAGCAAGCCGCCTTGCGGCAACTTGCAACTTCGCTTCATAACAGCTCCTTCTCCCACAAAATCTTGCAGCGCAATTTTTTGCGGGAGCCCTGTGGAAGTGTATGCAGATCTTGTCTATGGAGATAAATTTGTCGGCAGTTCTGCGCCCCAAGGAACGCATAGATTGATCAAAACATTTGACGACAAAACCTCGGATGAGTCACATTTATCTCTGCGCGATAATTATGAGGTCACGGGTTATGAACTTGATGTGTTGACGGAGGCGGCACGCAGCAATAAATACTGTCTCGGTTCGCGCATGACGGGCGGAGGCTTCGGCGGGTGCACAATTTCCCTTGTCGAAAGCGTCTACACGGAACAGTTCACGCAACAGGTAAAAGAGGAGTACTATAAAAAGACGGGTTATGTCGCCGAAAGTTATCTTGCGGAAATATCCGAAGGATTAACTATAACTCAATTATAAAAGCCCGCCCCAAAAGGTGGGCATTATATTTGTAAGTATACAAAATTTTATATCAAGCATTGCGGATTATGATATAATAAAGTTGTAATTATATATTCATGTAAAAGCGGTAAAACAAAATGACAAGCAATTTCGATATACAAAAACTGCAAAGCGTGTTGAAGGATTTTTATACGGCGGTCGGTATACGCATCTCCATTTTCGACGACGAGTTCAATCCCGTAATCGAGTACCCCGAAAGTCTGCCCGCCTTTTGCCGCAATATCCGTCAGTCGGCGGCGGGACTCAACGCCTGCAAAGATTGTGACCGCGCCGCCTGCCTGCGCGCGCAGAAGCGGGGAGAGGCGCATATCTACACCTGCCATGCGGGACTCACCGAAGCCATCACGCCCATTCAGCTCGACGGCGGAGTAATAGGCTACGCCATTCTCGCACACATGATGCCTGTCGAAAATTATCAGAACGCCGCAGTAAACGCCTGCCGTCTCTCCGAAAAATACGGTGTGGAGGAGCAGGTCAGCCGCAAGGCAATCAAAGAAATTACGCCCCGCACAATGAAGCAGATTCACGCTGCGGCGCGCGTTCTGGATGCGCTCGCGGCCTATGTGCAGATACGCGACTATGCGCATTTTAAGGACGGCAACCTCGCGCGCGATATAGAGGTGTTTGTCTCCCGCAATTTAGGCGGCAATCTGTCCTCGGAAATTATCTGCAACAAATTTCATTGTTCGCGTTCGGGGCTGTATGCCCTGTCAAAGCGGGCGTTCGGCTGCGGCATAATGCAGTACGTCAACGCACGCCGCATAGAGCTTGCCAAAAAACTGCTGAAGGACGGCAAAAGCATATCCGAAGTTGCGTCCGCCTGCGGCTTTGAAGATTACAGCTATTTCTGCCGCGTATTCAGGCGCGCAGAGGGTTGTTCGCCCGGTCAGTTTCTCTCGGCGGTCGGCGATAATAATTAATTACATTTGTTTTAAAATCTGCACAAAAATACCCAAACATAAAACAGTCGTCACTTTCAATGCTCCGTCTTTGCTATTATAATTTATTTTGTAGGGGAAAAGGAGTTAAAGTGATATGACAATACAGGAAAAAACGGTAAATGCCGTGCGTATTTTGTCTGCCGAAATGATAACAAAGGCGGGCAGCGGTCACCCCGGCATCTGCATGGATGCGGCGCCCGTCGGCTATGAACTCTATGCCGACATTATGAATTATAATCCCGCCGTTCCCGATTGGGACAACCGCGACAGGTTCATTCTCTCCGCAGGGCACGGCTCGGCAATGCTGTATTCGCTCCTGCACCTGTTCGGCTTTGGTTTAAGTAAGGAAGATTTGCAAAACTTCCGGCAGTTCGGCTCCAAAACTTCCGGTCATCCCGAAAGGGGAATAACTGCGGGCGTCGATTGCAGTACGGGCGCGCTCGGTCAGGGTGTGGCAAGCGCCGTGGGCTTTGCCCTTGCGGAATGCTATCTTGCCGCAAAATTCAACAGGGAGGGATACCTGATAGTCGACCACTACACCTACGTCCTCTGCGGCGAGGGGTGTTTGGAGGAGGGCATCTCCTACGAGGCCTGTTCGTTTGCCGGCAGGCAAAAGCTGGGTAAACTCATTTTATTTTATGACTGCAACAAAATTTCAATAGAGGGCAACACCGACGACGCCTTCGCGGATGACATTCCTGTCCGCTTTGTATCGCAGGGGTGGCAGGTTCTCACCGTCGAAGATATAAACGACCTCGGCTCGATAAAGAGAGCCGTTGCCTCGGCAAAGACTGAAAAGGATAAACCCTCAATCATAATCTGCCATTCCGTCATAGGCTACGGCACTCCCAATGCGGGCACGGCAAAGGCGCACCCGACGTGCTGTTGGTCTCCGCAGGCAGTGAAGTTGATATTTGTATCTCCGCCCAAAAGCTTTTAAAGGACGGCGGCATAAATGCGCGGGTAGTTTCTATGTATTGCACGCAAATTTTCAATAGTCAGCCAGTCGGCTACATAAACAGTGTTCTGCCCTGCGGCGTTCTCCGCGTCTGCGTAGAGGCCTCGGGCGACAATATATGGTACAAGTATGCCGCGGGCGGCAAGGTCATAAATATGACGTCATTCGGACAGTCCGCCCCGATGGAAAAATTATACGATTACTACGGCTTTACGCCGCAAAATATAGCCGATACGGCAAAAAAATTATTGGATAAGGAGTAAAATTTATGAGTAACATTCCCGAAATCAAGGTAGGCATAGTAGCGGTCTCGCGCGACTGCTTCCCCGAAAGTTTATCTGTAAACAGAAGAGCGGCTTTGGTTTCTGCCTATACAAAAAAGTATGGCAAAGAAAATATATACGAGTGTCCCGTGTGCATAGTCGAAAGCGAAGTTCAGGCAATGCAGGCGCTCGAAGATGTCAAAAAAGCGGGGTGTAACGCGCTCGTCGTATATCTCGGCAACTTCGGCCCCGAAATTTCCGAAACGCTGCTCGCGCAGAAGTGGAGCGAGCAGACGGGCTGCCCCGTGATGTTCGTCGCCGCCGCCGAGGAAAATACCGCCGTGCTTGCAAACGACCGCGGCGACGCCTACTGCGGCATGCTCAATGCAAGCTATAACTTAAAGCTCCGCAATGTTTCGGCATACATACCCGAATATCCCGTCGGCACGGCCGAAGAGTGCGCCGATATGATACACGAATTTATCCCCGTCGCCCGCGCGCTCGTGGGGCTCAAAGATTTAAAGATAATCTCTTTCGGGCCCCGTCCGCAGAACTTCCTCGCCTGCAACGCACCCATAAAACAGCTCTATAACATGGGCGTAGAGATAGAGGAGAATTCCGAGCTCGACCTCTATGAGAGCTTTTTGAAGCACGAAGGCGACAAGAGGATAGCCGAGGTCGCCGCCGACATGGCAAAGGAACTGGGCGCAGGCAATAAAAAGCCTGAAATACTCAACAAGCTCGCGCAGTATGAACTGACTTTGCTCGACTGGATAGAAAATCACAAGGGCAGCAAAAAGTACGTTGCCGTCGCGGGCAAGTGCTGGCCCGCCTTTCAGACAATGTTCGGCTTTGTGCCCTGCTATGTTAACAGCAGATTGACGGGCAAAGGTATACCCGTAAGCTGCGAAGTTGACATCTACGGCGCGCTCTCCGAATACATAGGCGCCTGCGTTTCCAACGACGCAGTAACCTTACTCGACATAAACAACACCGTCCCCGCAGATATTTACAACGGCGATATAAAGGGCAGATTCAATTATAAACCTACGGATGTATTCATGGGCTTCCACTGCGGCAATACCTGCTCGGGCAAGCTGTGCAACCCTGAAATGCGCAACCAGAAGATTATGGCACGTTCTCTGCCCGAGGAGGTTACAAACGGCACGCTCGAGGGCGACATAAAGGCGGGGGATATTACTTTCTACCGCCTGCAATCGACTGCGGACAATCATCTGTACGCCTACGTCGCGCAGGGCGAAGTCCTGCCCGTGGCAACGCACTCTTTCGGTTCAATCGGCGTGTTTGCAATAAATGAAATGGGCAGGTTTTACAGGCACGTTTTAATTGAAAACGGCTTCCCTCACCACGGAGCGGTGGCCTTCGGTCACTTCGGCAAGGCGCTTTTTGAAGTGTTCAAATATCTCGGCGCCGAAAAAATTGGCTACAACAGGCCCGCAAACGATAAATACGCAACGGAGAATCCCTTTGAGTTATGAGCAAAAAAATACTTGGTATAGAACTCGGTTCAACGCGCATAAAGTCCGTACTCATTGACGAGCGCGGCACAGTGCTCTCAACGGGCATCTTCGAGTGGGAAAATACTCTTGTCGACGGGCTGTGGTCATACTCCCTCGAAGACGCCGAGCGCGGCGTCCGCGAAAGTTACAGTCAGCTTGTCAAAAATTATGGTCAGGCGATTGAAAATTTCGACGCCATAGGCGTATCGGCCATGATGCACGGTTATCTTGCCTTCGATAAATACGGCAAACAGCTTGTGCCGTTCAGGACTTGGCGCAACACCAACACCGGCGAAGCCGCGCAAAAGCTTTCTGAACTGTTTTCTTTCAACGTGCCCCTGCGCTGGAGCGTCTCGCAGTACTATCAGTCCTTCCTCGACGGAATGGAGCACGTCAAAAACGTTGCTCACCTCACAACGCTTGCGGGCTACATACATTTCAAGCTTACGGGCCAAAACGTGCTCGGCGCGGACGATGCAAGCGGAATGTTCCCCCTCGACGGGCGCGACTACAACGGTCAGATGCTGGCAAAACTCAATGCCCTCATCGGCAGAGATTTTAAGGAGCTGTTGCCCAAAGTTTTGCTTGCGGGCGAAAATGCGGGCACGCTCACTGAGGAAGGCGCGCTCTTCCTCGACCCGACAGGCACGCTCAAGGCGGGTGCAATCTGCTGCCCTCCCGAAGGCGATATGGGCACGGGAATGGTGGCCACAAACAGCGTGTTGCCCAAAACGGCAAATATATCTTCGGGAACTGCCGCCAACTGCACGGTCGTGCTTGAAAAGCCTTTAAAGAATTATTATAAAGAAATAGACATCGTCTCTACGCCCGACGGCTTCCCCGCCGCGCTCATACACACCAACAACTGCACCACTGAAATCAATGAATGGGTAAATCTTTTTTCGGAGGTCGTTGAACTTTGCGGTCTGAACATAGGTAAGGGGCAGTTGTTTGAAAAGCTGTTCAACAAATCGCTCGAAAGCGACGAAAAAGTTGGCAAACTCACGGGCTACAACTATCTTGCAGGCGAACCGCTTGCAGGAACAAAGAACGGCGCACCGCTCATATTGAGACCGAGCGACGGTCATCTTTCGCTTGCAAACTTTATGCAGATGCACATCTATTCGGCCATCTCCGCTCTCGCCCTCGGCATGGATATTCTTAAGAGCGAGGGGGTAAAGATGGAGAGCGTTATGGCTCACGGCGGATTCTATAAAACGCCCTTTGTCGGCCAGAACGCAACCAGCGCAGTCCTCGGCGCGCCCGTCACCGTTATGGAAACAGCGGGCGAAGGCGGGGCCTACGGAATTGCATTGCTTGCGGGATATGCCTTAACGAAGGGGCTTTCGCTGCCCGATTACCTCAATAAAATTTTCGCAGACGCAGGCAAAAAAACTGTGAGCGCCAACGAGTGCGAAAAGGCTAAGTTTGCAAACTTCATTGCGGCATACAAGCGCTGTCTGCCCGTAGAGCGTTTGGCTTCGGAGGTCAGATAAATGCTCGAAAAGCTGAAGGAAGAGGTGCTGAGGGCAAACCTCGATCTTGTAAAAAACGGGCTCGTGCTCTTTACTTGGGGCAACGTCTCTGCGATAGACAGGGCAAGCGGCCTCGTCGTAATAAAGCCCAGCGGCGTGCCCTATGAGGGGATGACTGCTCAGGATATGGTCGTCGTCGATTTAAACGGCAAAGTGGTGGAGGGTGCATATCGACCGTCGAGCGACACGCCAACGCACATCGAACTCTATAAAGCTCACCCTCAGATTGGCGGCATAGTGCACACTCATTCAACTTACGCCACGGCGTTTGCGCAGGCGGAGCGTGCAATCCCCGCCTACGGCACAACGCACGCCGACTATTTCTATGGCGATATCCCCTGTGCGCGTTCCCTCGATGCAGATGAAATGGACGAGTACGAAGTCAACACGGGCAAGGTCATAAACGAGACTTTTGAAGATAAAGACGTCGTCGCCATTCCCGCCTGCCTTGCGTCCCACCACGGAGTGTTCGCGTGGGGCAAAAATGCGGACGAGGCCGTTTATCACGCCGCCGTCGTTGAAGAAGTGGCCAAAATGGCGTTCATAACCGAAAATTTAAGCCCCGTCATCAAGCGTTTGCCCAAACACGTTGCGGATAAGCACTACAACCGCAAGCACGGCAAAAACGCCTACTATGGGCAAAAGGACTAGCTTTAATGAAAACATATTACGATAAATTTAACGGCAGAGATGTCTATCTCTACACAATTAAGAGCGATATGGTAGAGGTTGATATATGCGAGCTTGGCGCTCGCATAAATTCCATTCGCGTAAACGGCGTGGATATAGCCCTCGGCTTTGACAGCGTGGAGGGTTATCTGGAAAGCGGCAGCTACGCAGGTTCAACCATAGGGCGTGTGGCCAATCGCATTGCTGATAGTAGATTTTTTCTCAATGGTAAATTGTATTATGTTAGTGCAAACGAGGGTAAACATCATCTCCACGGCGGTATTCGCGGGTTTGATAAGAGGCTGTTTTTTGTAATATCATATAGCTCAAATAGCGTCTGTATGCAATATATCAGTGAGAATGGTGAAGAAGGATATCCCGGAAAACTCGATTTTACTGTAAAGTTTACAGTAAAAGACAGTGAGCTTCTTGTCGAATATTCTGCTTTAAGCGATAGGGATACTTTGTGGTGCCCAACCAACCACACCTATTTCAATCTGAACGGCGAAGACAGCGGCGACTGCAGAGACGATATCTTGCAGCTCAATGCGGATAGCTATACTCCCACGGACGATACGCTTATCCCTACAGGCGATGTGCTGCCGATTGAGGGCACGCCGTTCGACTTCCTCAAAGAAAAGCCAATAATTGCGGACTTTAAAAATCCTGCTCTTCGTGCAACAAACGGTTATGACCATAACTTTATCGCAAACAGCAACAATATGGCTTTTGCGTACAGCAATAAAACGGGTATCGGTTTTCGTGTTTCGTCGGATATGCCCTGCTTTCAGCTTTATACGGGCGGCGCAATTAAACCTTGCAAGGGTAAGTCAAGGCAATACGGCGCGTGGTCGGGATTTTGTATAGAGCCGCAATATTGCCCCAATGCGATAAACCTTAAAAAATTCGATAAGCCGATAATTTGCGCCGATAAAAGATATGAACATTATATAAAATACACATTTGGTATTTCCGGTTGATAAAATGAGTTTGATTAGTTTAGAATAATTGAAGGCAACTATTTGGCGGCTCTCTTTATTATATCAATTATCCGCCTTTTTGTGCGTTATAATCAATTTAAACTCTGCCTTTTCGTGCATAATTCTTAATATTTAACTTGCCTTTTCGTATAAACTGTGCTATAATTGCAAAAAAAGGGCGGAAGGAACTATGATTTTAAAGCGCAAGATTTACGATAAACTTGTAGAGTGGAAGCGGGAGAGCAACGGCTCCACCGCGCTGCTCATCGGCGGGGCGAGGCGCGTTGGCAAGAGCTTCGTCGCCAAGGCGTTTGGCGAAAACGAGTATAAAAGCTATATACTCATCGACTTTGCCGTCGCTCCTCAGGAGATAAAAGATTTATTCGTTTACGACACGGGAGACTTGGAGCTGTTTTTCCAAAAACTCTCGCTCTACTATTCGGTAACGTTATATAAGCGCCAATCGCTCATCATCTTCGACGAGGTGCAGCAGTACCCGCTTGCGCGGCAGTTCGTAAAATATCTTGTCGCAGACGGCAGATACGACTATCTCGAAACTGGTTCGCTCATCCGGCTCAAAAAGAACAGCAAGGACATAGTAATTCCCTCCGAGGAGGAGCATATCGATATGTTCCCCTTGGATTTCGAGGAATTTTTATGGGCGCTGGGCGATACTACAACCGTGCCCGCATTGAAGGACTTTTTCGATAAAAAACAGCCGCTCGGCGACGCCGTTCACCGCAAGGTAATGAATCTTTTTAAACAGTATATGCTTGTGGGCGGAATGCCGCAGGCAGTGCTCGCCTATCTTCCCGAAAAAAGTTTTGAGCGGGCGGACAGGGCAAAACGCGCCATTCTCACATTATACCGCGAGGATGTGGCAAAGTTTGCAGAGGGGTACGAGGACAGGGTGTTCGCTATCTTCGATAATATCCCTGCGCAACTGTCTAAAAAGGAAAAGAAGTTCAAGGTTTCCGCGCTGAATAAGGCGGCGCGGTTCCGTACCTATAAGGACGCCTTTATCTGGCTGAACGAGGCCATGATAACCAATAACTGCTATAACTGCACCAACCCCAAGATAGGGCTTGCGCTGAGTGCGGAGGAGAGCACGTTAAAGTGCTATATGGGAGATACGGGGCTTTTGGTTACGCTTGCATTCATGGACATGCCGTATGCCGAAAACGAGCTGTACCGCGCAATACTCTTCGATAAGCTGGGCATAAACGAGGGTATGATTATGGAAAATATCGTTGCTCAGATGCTGCGCAGCAAGGGCAGGACGCTCTATTTCTACTCGCACAGCGATACCGACCACAGGGAAAATCACATGGAGATTGATTTCCTCATCTCCAAAAATAAAAAGATAACCCCCATAGAGGTCAAGTCGGCGCGCTATCATCAGCACTCGTCGCTCGATAAGTTTATCAAAAAATTCAAGGGCAGGTATAATCAACCCTGCATTTTATACACAAAGGACGTCATGGAAAAGGACGGCATACTGCATCTGCCGGTGTATATGGCAATGTTTTTGTAAGACGAAATTTTTTATGTAAAATATGGGCGGGCTGCCGTGTGGCAGCCCGCCCGTTTTATATAAATGGAGATATTCAGGAAGGTTCAGAGCGTAAATTAATAGTATTTTTCGGCTAAAACAGCCTTGGGGCACGATTGGGGCATAATTTTCACCTATCAAAAAACAGCCATTTTTAAGCCGTTTTTGCTCAAAAAAGGCTCGTTTTCAAGCCTTTTTCAAAATCGTACTCGGCTTCAAGTCCAACAAGCGGAGCCATTCCGGTGATAATG
>DVHB01000012.1 GCA_018712405.1 Candidatus Coproplasma stercoripullorum | reverse complement strand
GCGCCAATTCACCGCAAAATACGCTATTTAAAGGTGCAAGGCAATTTAAAGCGGGCAGATTGCGGCAAAAACAAGGCAAAGCCCGCAGGGCGTGCCGGGTGGCACGTTCAAGGGGTTTAACGCAGTTAGTGCCGTGATATCACCGTTTTAAATCGGGTTTGTATTAATCCCTTACAGTATATTATAAGGGAATAAGCTCTCTTACAATATCAGGGGTAATATTTATGCGTCTTGTAATAAAGGTGGGCACGTCCACGCTTGCGCACAGTTCGGGAAAACTAAATATCCGCAGGGTAGAGGCTCTCTGCAAGGTGATAAGCGATTTAAAGAACGCAGGGAACGAGATAGTGCTAGTCTCCTCGGGCGCGATAGGTATGGGTGTGGGCAAACTCAACCTTGCTTCCCGTCCGCAGGATATGCCGACAAAGCAGGCGGCGGCCGCCGTCGGACAGTGCGAGCTGATGTATACATACGATAAGCTGTTTTCGGAATATAATCATACCGTCGCACAGATACTAATTACCGGCGACGATATTGAAAACGAGTCGAGACGCACGCACTTCATCAACACTATGGAACGCTTGCTCGAACTCGGCGCCCTGCCCGTAATAAACGAAAATGATACCGTCGCCACAGCCGAAATAGCCGTGGGCGACAATGATACTCTCGCGGCGATAGTCGCGGTAAACATAAGGGCAGATCTTCTGATTCTTCTGACCGACATCGACGGCCTGTATTCAGCCGACCCCAAAAAGGATAAGTCGGCTCGGCTTATTCCCGTCGTCGAAAGGATTGACGATGGTATCCGCGCACTTGCCGGCGGGGCGGGGAGCGCGCTCGGCACGGGCGGCATGGCCACGAAGATTCATGCCGCAGAGATATGCACGGAGAGCGGAATAGATATGATAATTGCCCGCGGCGACAGGCCTGAGGCGCTTTATGATATATTTGAAGGCAGGGGCGCGGGTACGTGCTTTATGGGTAAAAGAGCATGACTACGCGCGAAATTTTAATTGAAGCAAACAGAGTAAAAAATGAGGCGGCGCTTGCCGGCACCGATAAAAAGGACGCCGCGCTTTTGGCCATGGCGGAAGAGCTCGTCGCTTCGGCGGATGATATCCTTGCGGCCAACTCGGCCGACGTGGAGGCGGCAAGGGGCAATATCTCCGACGTGATGACAGACAGGCTCCGCCTCGATAAAAAGAGGATAGAGGGTATGGCGGATGGGATAAGGCAGGTGGCCGCCCTTCCCGATCCTGTCGGCGAAGTGATTGAAAACATAACGCGCCCGAGCGGGATAGTTGTCACAAAGGTGCGCGTCCCCCTCGGTGTGGTTGCGATAATCTACGAGAGCCGTCCCAACGTTACGTCAGACGCGGCTGCGTTGTGCATAAAGAGCGGCAACGCCTGCGTGCTGCGCATAGGCAGGGAGGCTTACAATTCGGCGAAGGCAATAGTTTCAGCTTTAAGGCGCGGCTTAAGCAGGGCAGGGCTTGCGCCCGAACTTATCGGCCTTGTGGAGGACACCACCCGCCAAAGCTCTGCCGATATAATGACGGCGACGGGACTTGTCGACCTCCTTATCCCGCGCGGCGGGGCGGGACTGATAAATGCCTGCGTTCAGAATGCCAAAGTGCCATGCATACAGACGGGTACCGGCATCTGCCACGTTTATGTAGACAGTGCCGCAGATCAGGAAATGGCGCTGAATATCATCGAAAACGCCAAGTGCAGCCGTCCTTCGGTATGCAACGCAATGGAGGTTTGCCTCGTGCACGCAGGTATCGCCGGCGAATTTTTGCCGAAGCTTTGGAAGCGGCTTGTAGAAGAACGCAAAATAAATCCCGTGTTGTTTAAGCTCGATGAAAGAGCATATCCGGTACTCGGCGGACGCGAAAACTGCATTCCGGCGGGAGAGAGCGATTTTGATACTGAATTTTTGGATTATGTAATGGCGGTAAAAGTGGTTGATTCCGTAAGAGAGGCAGTAAATCACATCGCCGTTCATTCCACCGCGCACAGCGATTGCATCGTCACGGAGGACGGCGCCGTCGCAGACTATTTTGTAAGCGCGGTAGACAGCGCCGCCGTGTATGTCAACGCCTCAACGCGCTTTACCGACGGCGGGGAGTTCGGTCTTGGCTGCGAGATGGGTATATCCACGCAGAAGCTGCATGCGCGCGGGCCTATGGGGCTGAAGGAGCTGACCACATATAAGTATGTTGTCAGGGGAAACGGCCAGGTAAGATAGAGTTTGTTCAAAAGATATATTGCAATGTTTAAATTTTGGCGGGGCGCAAAAATTTTGCGCCCCGCCAAATCTTGTAACCGTTAAAAATTTGACAATACATTGTCGGAAATATATAATATTTCTGTATCAGATTTCAAAGGAATAAGTGTTTAAGTTATGTACGGTATTATAGACGACCTTTATTATGCAGGTGTAAACGATCATTCTATAGACCTCTTCGAGGGTATGTATAAGGTGCCGGACGGCGTATCATATAATTCATATGTGATTCTCGACGAAAAGATAGCCGTGCTCGACACAGTGGACGCGCGTTATGGCGACGAGTGGCTTAAGAACGTAAAGGAAGCGCTCGGCGGACGCGAGCCGTTCTATCTTGTGATACACCATATGGAGCCTGACCATTCTGCAAATATTCAGAAGTTTTTAAAAGAGTATCCCAACGTATGCATCATAGGCAATTCAAAGACGTTTGTGATGATAAAGGAATACTTCGGATTTGAGGTCAACAACAGTTACAGGGTAGAGGAGGGCAGTATTGTCGATTTGGGCAGGCATAAGCTGCGTTTTGTAATGGCTCCCCTTGTGCATTGGCCCGAGGTCATGGTTTCGTATGACGAACTCACGGGAACGGTATTTTCTGCCGACGCATTCGGTAAATTCGGCGCGCTCGACGTTGCCGGACCTTGGGACGACGAGGCAAGGCGTTACTATATAGGCATAGTCGGCAAATACGGCGTGCAGGTGCAGGCGCTCTTGAAGAAACTCGCGGCGCTCGACGTGAAGAGGATATGCCCGCTTCACGGCCCCGTGCTCGAAAGCGACTTGTCGCACTATATAAATCTCTATGATACCTGGTCGTCGTACAGGCCTGAAAAGGAAGCTATAATGGTGGCGTACGCGTCTGTTTACGGCCACACAAAGGCCGTGGCCGAAATGCTTGCCGATATGCTTGAAAAAGCCGGAAAAGAGGTGATAATTGCCGACCTTGCCCGCGCCGACCGCGCAAAATGCGTGGCGGACGCGTTTATGTGCAGTAAGCTTGTGCTTGCTTCAGTCACATACAACGCCGAGATATTCCCCTGCATGCGCGAATTTATAGACTGCCTTGCCGAACGCAACTTCCGTTCGCGCACGGTCGGTTTCATTGAAAACGGCACGTGGGCGCCTGTTTCGGCAAAACTTATGCGCGAAAGGCTCTCGGGCTGCAAGGATATAAATTTCCTCAGCCAGACAGTAAAAATACGTGCTGCTTTCGGCGATGAAAATGTTTCTGAACTTGAAGCGCTCGCTAATGAGCTTGTCAAGTAAAATAAAGTTCCGGTCACTGCTTAAAAAAGTTTTGACTGGCTTAAAATAATATAATACAAATGGAGAATTATGAAAGGACTAAAAAAAATCTGGGGTGAATTTAAAAAATTCATCATGCGCGGAAACGTGCTCGACCTCGCCGTCGGCGTTGTAGTAGGTTCTGCTTTTACTGCTATCGTAACAAGTCTGACAAACGACATCATCATGCCGCTTATCAACTGGGCGGTTGGCGACGGAGACATAAGTTCGCTCTGTACCGTGCTTGATGCAGTCTATCTTGAGGACGGCACGCTCGATCTGGCAAACTCGCTCGTAATAAATTGGGGTGCGCTTATACAGGCCGTACTCAATTTCATACTCATCGCTATCGTTATTTTTGCTATAGTAAAGACGATCAATACTATACGCGAAGCCGGAAGTAAGCTCAATAAGCAGGCCAAGCGCGAGAGGGAGATATTAAAGAGGGCGAAAAAGATAAAGAAAGAGCAGGGTATTGCTATGGATGAGGCCAGGAAGCAGGCCGAGGCCCAGCTTGCCGCAGAGGAGGCGCCCGCGCCTGCGGCTCCTGCCAAGCCGACAGTTGAGGAACTGCTTACAGAGATAAGGAATCTGCTTGCAGCCAATGCCGAAAGCGGAAAAGTAAGTTCGCCAGACGGCTCCGAAACAGAGACAGAGAATAAGTAAAGCGATCTGAAATTACAGCAGTTTCCGGATATAACGTTTATCCCCGAAACTAAAGTTTTAATGAAATATATTTTACGCATGTCGTGCAACTTTTAAAGTCGGCGCGCAAGGAGAAGAAAAGAAGGCATGAAGCGCCTGCTGATTCAAAAATCGGTATTTGCAGGGAGTTACATAGTCCTTGCCGTACTGCTTGAGATAATTACCTTTCTCGCGATAGGGTTTGGTTTTTTGCCGCAGTACTTCGGTTTGGATATAGCTTTAATTCTTATAGTAGCATTTATAATATTTATAATACCGCATAAAGTAGTACAGCTTATACTCTGGGGGGTGGTTTTAGGCCTTCAGGTTGTTTTGTCAATTGCAAACGAGGCTTTGTATTCTATGAGCGGTATGGTCTTCAGCTTCAGTATGCTCAATCTCGTTAACGAGGTGACGGGCGTTATGGACGCCAGCTTTTTAAACTGGTGGCTCATTGCCGTTTTTGTGTTGATTTTTGGCGGCTCGCTTGCAGGTCTTATTGTCTTTGCAAAGAAATATTCTGTTCCAAAGGGATTGTATAACAAGACTAGCATATGCATAATGCTCATAGCGTTCATTCTTGCCGATTGTTGCGCCGGTATATTGTATCTGTTTACCATAGAGAGCTTTTCAGGTTTTGAAAAAGATGAAACTTATGACAGGTTGAGCATTTTCTATGATGACACCGAACTGTATACGGAACAATTTTTCACAGTTAAGGCATTCCGTGAATTTGGCACCTACGGATACTTTATCGTCAATATAGGAAATTCGATCAGCGGGAACACCTATGTAGATGAGGTTGATATCAAAGACGTAGATAACTATTTTGCCGAAGGGCAGATGAGTGAAAGCGTCTATGGCGACAATATATATACCGGTGCCATCGATGGTAAGAATATAGTTCTGATCGTAATTGAATCCGGCGAGTGGTACGCCATCAATAAGGAATATACGCCCACGCTCTACTCCATGGCGGAGGACGGCATTGCCATGACGGATTTCCATGCGCGCGATAAGACCAACTGTTCGGAGGCGCTCTCTATAATGGGCAGTTATCCCTCGGTTCCTTCGCTCGATCCTGAGAGCGTAATAGAAAATTCTATGTCGTATACATTGCCGAATATTCTGAATGAAGAAGGATACACAACCAACTATTTTCATATAAATGAAGGCAGTTATTACGGACGTGACCGGGTGTTCACTTCGCTTTACGGGTTTGAAAATACCCATTTTCTCGAGGACCTTCCGCTCCTGGACGGATATGACGATAAAGACGGCTTTTACGATTTCGATAAAGACTCCGAAGTTTTCAAAAATTATGCCGACGAATTTACATACTCGGACGGGGGTCCGTTCTTCACACAGATGATGACGCTCATATCTCACGGCAGATATGAAGACCTTATTAATTTTGGTAATTATCCGTATGCTGAATCGCCTTCGGCTGCGGGGGAAGTGTCATCGGGCCAGATGAGTGAAGAGGAGATGGCTGAATTTTCAGAAAAGTGTGAGGTCAAAGGGCTTGAGGAATATTACAGACTGATCGACAGATTCCCCTCTACGTTTGTCGAGGGAACATCGGGTATCGACGAGGGTCACCTTGAGGAGCAGGGTGTTTATTCCGAAACGTTTTTAAGATATAAGCGTTACCAGGCGGGCATAATGGATCTTGATTTCGGCGTGAATATGCTTATACGCGATCTTGAGGCGAGCGGCGAGCTGGAGGATACTTTCTTTATGTTCTACGCTGACCATTCTGCCTACTACGATCAGATGAATTACCTGATGAAGGGAATAGATACTGAGGAGTTCTATAATACCGCCCTGTATTCTGTGCCCTGCTTCATGTGGTACGGCGGCAGTATGGATCTGAATGTATCGGCCCTCGATATCGAAGGGTATTCGTCTGTAGAATACAGCGCCCCGTCAGACGGCCCTCTCACCGGCGGCAAAATAACAAAGTTCTGCAATACTTATGATATTTTGCCGACGATATTGCATCTCTGCGGTTATAACTACAATATGAATCTGTATCACGGTGTAAGTATGCTGTCTGAATTTGAAAGCGTATTTGTCAGCCATGAATCGGGCATCTTTGTGGACGACCTGTATTTTTCTACTATAGATCTGTATATAAAAAACGGCGATGTATGGGATGCGTATGACTTTGACGAGACGTATCATGCAGATGGATTCGGGGAACGTGAACTGGATTTTTTATACAACGCTGTCGATTATTACGATAAGCAGGCAATGCTTGACACTGTTATTCTGAATGACTATTTTGCCGATATAGATTTCTTTGAAGGAGACGGCGAAGTAAAATTTATGCAAAAGATTGTTTGATTTTTGTATATATTGAGAAAATTAGCGCGGCCGCCGTATTTTTAATACGGCGGCCGCGCTACAGGAGAGGATATCTACCATTATGGACGAAAGTTGCTCAATACGTTCTGCGCGGCTTGAAGATGCCGTGCAGCTCAACTCGATCTATTCATATTATGTAAATAATACCGCCATAACGTTCGAAGACGAAGCGCCGACGGTTGAACAATTCAAAGAGCGTATGGCAGATATAATGTCATTTTATCCCTATTTTGTGGCTGAAGCGGACGGCGCGATAGCAGGGTATGCCTATGCGGGAAAATTTAAAAGCCGTTCTGCGTACGATTGGTCTGTGGAAACTACTGTATATGTAAAATGCGGCGTTAACAGGCGCGGGGTCGGCACGGCACTATATCGCGCCCTTGAGGAGGCTCTTAAGAGCCAGGGAATAATAAATATGTATGCCTGCATTGCCGTGCCTGAGGTAGATGATGAGTTTCTTACGCACGGCAGCGTGTATTTTCACGAGCGGATGGGTTTCAAAATTGTAGGGGAATTTGTAAATTGCGGCTGCAAGTTCGGCAGATGGTATAATATGGTATGGATGCAGAAGCTTCTCGGCGAGCATGAAAGCGACCCGGAGCGCCCCGTGCCGTATAGCTGTGTTTATCAAAAATAGTAGAAAGAGGAGAAGTCAGCTTCTCGAACATTTCTCAGCGTCGATTGCAAGCGTAAACATAAGAACATTAAGCGCATCGGCGGGATTCAAGATATCGAGCACATATTGGTCTGTGAGATGGAACAGCTCTTTTCCCACTGTTGCAACAAGGTTGCCTTGTGCGTCGGTGATGGTATAGTCCCATTCCATAAAGCCACCGTCTACGCTCCACATATTGTAGTCAAACTCATAGATTGCCTTAAAGAAGGCAAATTTCTTTTGTATGCAGCCTAAAAACGCTCCGTTGGCATATATCTCAAACTTCGGCAGAAATGTAAATATTTTTTCCTTTACCATACCGCATAAGTTGCCGTTTCTGTCGCAAATCTCAAGTTTGTGTCCCCATGAAAGTCTGCCATGAACGGTATAGGCGGTTTCTCCGTTTTCATCGTAAATATCGTATGAATCGAACCAACTGAAAAATCTTTGTTTGAAATATAATATCATAAAAGTTCTCTTTAATCTGTTTATTTATTTTTACATAGTACTATGTTACGCATATTGTTATCATTTTAGCTGATTTTGTGGTCTTCCTTAGTATTATTATAACACTTCATACATTGATGTGCAATAAAAAAAATTAGCTCTGCCGTTCTGTGCGGACGGAAGTTGCGGGGTTTATGCGGGTTAAGCGGCTGTTTTCCGTAAGCGGAAACCGGTCAGTGTTTTTATATATGAAGACTTCTGGCAGAGCGTCGTCGGTTGCGCCTCCAATCTCGCAATGCATAGCGGCTGCGCAATGCGCCTTCGCGCGGTTTTGTGTTCTCTTATTCAAAGGGGATCAAAGAAGCCGGGCACGTCCAAAGGACGTGCCCGGCTTCTTTGGTACTCCCGGCGGGAATCGAACCCACAACGGCCCCTTAG
>DVHB01000002.1 GCA_018712405.1 Candidatus Coproplasma stercoripullorum | reverse complement strand
CGCTCATATATACAATATTAATTTACAATATCAGAGCAAGTAAACAACTGAGAGCCACAAGAACGGCTAAAAAAACTATGTTGTATACCGTGAAATGCAACAGATATTTTGCGCGCATCTGCGGATATTCTCCGGCGAGCGCCTTATACGAAATAAGGCTTGCCATGGAGGCTATCAGCGTGCCGAGACCGCCCAGATTACAGCCGACAATGAGCGCCTCCCACTCCGTCGAAAAACCCGACAAAAGGAGCGCGGCCGGAACATTGCTTATCACCTGACTTGCAAGTACGGCGACGAGCTCTTCATTGCCGCCTATGACCGACGAAAGGAAGGTGCGGAACGCCTCTATATTTTTCATATTGCCTATAAAAATAAAGAGCGCTATAAAAGTACCCAAGAGAGAATAATCTACTTTTGCAAGCGTTTTTCTGTCGGCGAGCAGCAAAAACAGCAATATAACCGCAGCGATTATGAGCGACGGTACCACATTGAACAGGCCAAGAAGGCATACAATAAAGAATACCGCGGGCCAGACAAGCGAAAACGCACCATTAAGCTTGATATCCGTCTGCTCGAACGTGACTGGCACGGGCTTGAACACAAGCACAACGGCGGCAAGTCCCGCCCCGGAGAGCGCAACATATGGCAACATGAGGAGCACGAGATCGCCGAACGACATGCCAGAAGCGTTATAAAGATAGAGGTTCTGCGGGTTGCCCATCGGCGTGAGCATGCTGCCGAGGTTTGCCGCGAGCGTCTGAAGCACGATGAGCGGTATAATGCGCTTTTCCAACCCCGCAGACTTGAACACGATTATGCCGAACGGCACGAAAGTTATTAGCGAGACGTCATTGGTGACCGCCATGCTCAGAAAGAATGGCAGAAAGACGAGCACGAACATCAATTTTCGCGAGGTGTTTGCCCTTTTAAGAAGCTTGTTCGCCAGAATGTCAAAAAGCCCCGCCCGCTGAAAGCCCTTCATAACGGCCATCAGGCCGAACAGCAGTGCAAGCGTATCCCAATCGATATAGCCGAAATATTCCATGCTCGGCGGGACAAAGAATGCCGAAACGACGGCGAGGAGAATGGCCACGCACAGCACCACTTCCCTCTTCATAAAATTTAAAACAGCCGATAAAACTCTTTTCATACCTGCGTAAAACCTGCGCGGCCTGCAGAAACGGTGCAAACCGCCACGCGCGTGATTATAGCACTATTTGAAATTCTACGCAACAAATATTTACGTCTTTAGCCGAGAAACCGGTTCCAAAGACGGCTTTTTGCGCGCCCTGCTAAACAGATCGCCGCCGATGTTGTGATGTTACCCGCTTCAAGTCGGATTTGCGCTTTTACCCACGGCTATGTCAAAACTCTTTATGCTTGTAAATCGCACAGGAAATTATATACGAAGCGACGAACAGAACGACAGTTGCGGCGGCAATGCATACGGTAAACACAAGCTGACCGCCGTCTTCCATAATGTCGCCGAACAACGGCATCAATCCAATCAATGCAGCCATAAGAACGACCGCCAGCACTATCATATATACGCGCCCCTTTTCAACACCGAATCTGAATATTATCGGAAGCACGACCGCAAGAGCGATAAACTGCATACACACGGGAGCAATAAATTCCATAAGCTGATTTGTTTCGGCGCCGGCTATTGCAAATGCCGCAGAATAACCAGCCGTGCTGACGAGCGCAAACAAAATACCGAGCAGATACTTTTCAAAGACTATCGTCCCTGTCCTCAGTCCGCTCGCGACGACGAACTTTTGCCAGCCGTCCTTCTCCTCATAGGCTATAGCCGTAAGCGGCATGGATATCGTCACAAGGATGCCTATCGTTGCGGCAAAGGCAACGTTATGCAAAAAGACTGATATAACGCAGAACAACACGATCATCGCAGCGTACCAAAGCGCCTGCTTGCGGATATTGTAAAAATCTTTAATTAAAAGGCCTAACATATGCTCTCCCCCTTGGAATAGAACAACATTATATCGTCCAGGCTGACCGGTCTGTATTCAAAATCCCGCGGCATTTTCTCTTTTGACGCAAGAATATCGACGCCGTAATCTCTGTGCAACACCTTTACGACAGCAGTTTTATCCAATTCGGCGAGCTGCTTTTCGTCTGTGCTGTATATGGCATACCTGCTTAAAAGCTCATCCTTCTCCTCATTGAAAATAACTTTGCCGCCATGGATATAGACGATATAGTCGCATATCTTCTCCAGATCGGTCGTGATATGCGAAGAGATAAGCGCAGCGCGTCCGTTCTGACGGTTGTAGTCGTATATCATCTCAAGAATATCGTCGCGCACTACCGGGTCGAGGCCGCTCGTCGGCTCATCCAGAATCAAAAGATTGCTCTCGTAAGACAACGCAACGGCGATAGTTGCCTTCATCTTCATACCTTTAGAAAATTCCTTCAGCATCTTCTTTTCCGGCAATCCGAACTTCTGCACAAGGGCTTTGAATTTCGCCGAATCCCACTTCTCAAATATATTAGCCAGAACCTTGTCCAGCATGGATAAAGTCAGCTCCATGGGCAGGCCCATGTCATCCAACACAAAGGATATCTTTTGCCTGCCGCTCCTGTCCAGTTTATCCAACGGCATGCCGTCGACCAGAATCTCCCCGCCGTCGGGGTGAACGGCGCCCAACACAGACTTTATTATCGTGCTCTTGCCTGCTCCGTTTTCACCTATCAGTCCCACGACCGTACCGTCGGGAACTTTAAACGTGACATCCTCGACGGAGAAGTTCATATAGCGCTTGCTAAGGCCCCTTATACTCAACATATTGTTATTTCCTCCCGCGGCAGATAGTTTTCACCATATTCAAAAACTGTTCTTCAGTCATGCGGCATCGCTCCGCTATTTCAGCCGACTTCAAAATATGCTCTTCCAGCTCTTTAAGGTTGCGCTCCTTAACAAAATCGCCGTTGCGTTCGGCAACGAACGTACCCTTGCCCACTACGGAGCAGATATAGCCGTCACGCTCCAGATCGGAATAGGCGCGCGAAGTTGTTATAACGCTTATCCTGAGATCCTTTGCAAGCCCGCGTATCGTCGGAAGAGGCTGCCCCTCCTCAAGCGTCCCTTCAAGTATCTGATTTTTTATCTGGTCATAGATCTGTTCGTACAGCGCCTTTCCGGATATGTTCGATATATGGATATTCATTGCTGTCCCCACATATATTGTATATATTGATTATATACAATATGATATACTATGTCAACGATATCGGCATAAATTTTATAAAAAAATTAAAGCGGCTTCCACGCGACGCATTTAATTGAAAATCCGGCAACAAATCGTTTGATTTTTTTTAAAATATATTGTATTATATTTGCGTTGCAAAATTATGCTTCCGTAGTTAAATGGATATAACAGCCCCCTCCTAAGGG
>DVHB01000130.1 GCA_018712405.1 Candidatus Coproplasma stercoripullorum | reverse complement strand
GTTGACCGCACGCCACCACTCTGTTTCATATAATTTCAATAAATCTGAAGCCTCGATCATATCGCCCAGTTGCCGTCTTTGAAGATCTGTATGCGCGTGCCGTTCTTCATAACACCGACAATAGACATATCCTTGCTGCCTATCATGAAATCAACATGAATCATTGAGTCGTTCACTCCCATTGCAGTGCACTGCTCAAATGTAAGATTTTCATAGCCCTCAAGGCAGTTCGTAAAACCTCTGCCAAGAGCGAGATGACAGGACGCATTCTCGTCGAACAAAGTGTTATAGAAGAGTATGCCCGTGTTGTTTATGGGCGAATCGTACGCGATAAGCGCGCATTCCCCAAGGCGGCTCGCCCCCTCATCCATCTTTACCATCTGGTCCAACAGGTCGCCGTTCTTTTCGGCTCCCGTTTTAACTACCTTACCGTCCTTGAATTCCACCCAGAAATTTTCGATAAGTTTACCCTGATAGGAAAGGGGCTTCGTAGCAACTACTTTTCCCTCTGCCTTACCGCTAAGGGGCGAAGTAAATACTTCTTCGCTGGGTATATTGGGGTTATACCATATATTGTTGTTCAGATTCTTCTCTGCACCGCCGAGGAAAAGCCCCTTTTCATTGAGCCAAACTTTAAAATCAGTTCCGTTTGAGCTCTTGTATTCCAAATAGTCAAAGCGATGCTCGTTGAGAAATGCGCATCTCTCTTTTAAAGTCTTGTTGTGTCTGTCCCATGCGGCCACAGGGTCGTCGTCCACGCGTGAGGCGTCCAAAATGGCCTCCCACAGCTTTTCGACTGCTTCATCTGCGGGCAAACCGGGAAATACCTTCTCCGCCCACTCCTTTCCGGGAACGGCGGCAATACACCACTGGTATTTATTTTCAATGGCATCGTTGTAGGGTTTTATAAACGGGTACTGTGCCATGCGCGCCTTTGCTATCTTTTCGTGGTCGGTACCGTTGAGCCCGTCAGGGTCTTCGGAGTCCAGCCACAAAAGGCACGAAAACTTATCTGCTCTACGCTTTAATTTTGCCTCGGCTATCTCCGTAAATTCAGAGAGCGACTCAAGCGAACGATACTCATAGGCGAGTTTTGTTACGGGCATGTAATCCCACTCCATTGTTACGCGCTCTGCACCTGCCTTATAAAGCTCCTCGACAACCATCGCAACAAATTCAGGCTGATCGAGACCACACCTAACAACGACCTCCTGCCCTTTTTGCACATTTAAGCCGGACTTTACAATAAGTTCGGCGTACTTTTCAAGCCTTTTCTTGTCCACATTAAACCTCTTTTGAAGAATTAATTTTTACTCTTACTTAAGATTATACACCGCCCGCGCACAACTCAAACGCAAAGGCGGGAAAATTGAGTATAAAAAAATTCCCGTACCTGAACAGGCACAGGAATATATAGACTTCTCCCTTCCGCTGAAGTTACCGGGCTGCCCGCAGTGGATATCGAAATCAATCACAGCGTTGCTTCCGAACGAACTGACGGCTTATAGTTTGCGCCATACATTTGCCACAATATGCCAAAAGTATGTCCGCCCCGATATCGTTGACATATGGATGGGCGACAGCCCGGAGCGGCTTGTCGGCAGGGTCTACACCCATTTTGACAACGAGTTTATGAAAGAACAGATGAGTAAAGTTGTCTTTATTACATAAAAAAAGAGGAGCAAATCGAGGCGTTTTACTCCCCAATTTACTCCCCAAACCATGCTAAAAACGCAAAATTAAGCTCAAAAAATACCCCAAAAATGAAGAAAAACGGGGCAAAAACGCTCATTTTTGCCCCGTTTGGCGCGGAGAAGAGGATTTGAACCTCCGGAGGCTTTTGACCTCACACGATTTCCAATCGTGCGCCTTAAACCGCTCAGCCATCTCCGCATATTGCCGCTCGGCGATCTCACAGCCGAGCCTATAATATGATATTAAATTTACGCAAAAAAAGCAAGCGATTTTATTCTGAAATAATAAGTTCTGCAAATTTTTTTGCTATATTCACTCCGCACACCCTTTCCGCTTCGGCGAAGAAAGCATTTGAATTAACTTCGCACAGATACTTTTTGCCGTCTTCGCCAATAAGCACGTCTATCCCGCAATAATCAAGCCCAAGAACGGCAGCCGCACGCTCACACATGGCTATCATATCGTCGTCAGGCTCATACTTCTCCCCATGCCCGCCGAGCTCGATATTTGAACGGAAGTCGCCCTCGTTTGTGCGCTTCATTGCGCAGAGAAATTTTCCGGCAACCACAATGCACCGCACGTCGGTTCCAGCGGGCACAATGAACTGCTGAAAGAGGTGCGCCTGCAGTTTATACCTGCTTTCAAACGCGCAGAGCGCGCCGAAGTCTTCGATCAGAAACACCCCCGCACCGAGCGAACCGTAACACAATTTTGCCACCAGCGGATAGCCGAGACTTTCACCAACACCCTTTAAAAACTCTTCGGGCACGGGCACGTCGGGATAGTAGCACAGCGGAGCATATATAGTTTTAGGCATATTTATGCCCGCCCCGCACAACGCGGCGTGGGTGAGCATCTTGTCGTCGCACAGCTCCATGGCACGAGCGCTGTTAAAGAGCCTGCAGCCCGCCTTTTCCAACAGATACGCCGCAGATTTGTCTTTGTCCAGAAACACGCACTTACAGCGATATCCCGAGATCGCCGCGCCGCCCTTGACGTCGGCAAGTCGGAAATTGCGCACAATTTCGACCTCTGCACCCAAATTTTCAAGCTCTTTCTTGAGCCTTTTTGCCTTTTCCACCTGCGCGCCGGGGCGCTGATAGGCATTTAAAACTATTATTACCTTTTCCATAAATAAAGATGGCGGGGCGTACGCACCCCGCCGTTTAACCTTTATGAAACTACCCTTATGACCGAAACTACTTCGGCAATGTCGCTCGTGGCGTTTATATCGTCCACAGCCTTCATTATGCTCTTTTCCTTGGTTTGATGGGTGACGAATACGAGAGGAACGCGGCCATCCACCCCGTCCTCCTCCTGGATCATCTGGGCGACAGAGATGTTGTGGCGCGAGAAAATCGAAGAAACTTTTGCAAGCACGCCTGCTTTGTCATGGGCCATGAGGCGAAGATAGTAGGCGCTCTTGAAATTATCGATAAATTTGGTCGAAGGATCTGCATCCTCAGTATTTTTGAACGTGGAATACCTGAAATTGGGGTGAGTTGCGCAGTAAATCACGTCGCCGACGATGGCGCTCGCCGTTGGCATAGCGCCTGCGCCGCGGCCGTAAAGCATAACATCTTCCACGCAGTCGCCCGTGATATAAACAGCATTATAGCTATCTTTTACACTGGCGAGCGGGTGAGTATTTTTAATATAAGTGGGATGAACGCGCACCTCAATCCCTTCATCAGTATTTTTGCCTATAGCAAGGAGCTTGAGCGCATAACCGAGCTGCTTTCCATATTGGATATCCGCCGACGTAATACGAGTTATACCCTCACGATAAATCTTTGAGAAGGGAATCTTGGTGTGAAATGCGAGGCTGGAGAGAATCGATAACTTGTAGGCCGCATCGAAGCCCTCAACATCTGCGGTAGGATTAGCCTCGGCGTATCCAAGGCGCTGAGCTTCCTTTAAAACATCCTCGTAAGACGCGCTTTCGTCAGTCATCTTTGTAAGAATATAGTTTGTGGTACCATTGATTATACCCATCATTGATAGCACTTTATTTCCCTGAAGGTTATCAAGAAGGGCACGGATAACAGGCACACCGCCCACACAGCTCGCTTCATAGAACAGACCGCAGTTGTTCTTTTTCGCCGCTTTTTCAAGCTCGTGGCTACACTTGCAGAACAGCTCCTTATTTGAGGTGACGACCGATTTCCCGGCATTAAGCGCCGACAAAACGAAGGATTTGGCGGGTTCTACACCGCCCATCACTTCGACTACTATATCCACATCGGGATTGGAACAGATTTCGGCAATATTGGAAGCTATTTTCTCTTCTTTTACTCCTAAAGCGAGAGCCTTCTGCCTGTTAAGTTCGAGGACGTTTTCAACAACTATATCGATCCCCTGAGTCTTCTGGTAGAATTCCCTGTGTTCGGTAAGCATCTTATAGGTGCCGCCGCCCACAACGCCGAGCCCAAGTATCGCAACCCCAACTTTCTTCATCTTTCTGCCTCCGTGCTATTGAGATAGTATAAATATTTCAACCCGTCGAGCGTTAAAAACTTGTCGACGCAGTCTATACAATCTATTTCCTTTGCTATGACTTCAGAAAAACCGCCGGTAGCGACAGTTCTTACATTTTCGGCCTTGAGTTCTTTTTTGATTTTCTTCACGATATAACCTACAAGTCCTGCAAAACCGAAGACGATTCCCGCCTGCATATTGGTAACGGTATTTTTTGCAATTACCGACGCGGGACGCTCTATCTCCACCCTGGGGAGTTTCGCCGTGCCGTTTACTAGGCTGTCCAACGAGCCCTTTATGCCCGGCGCTATCACGCCGCCGATAAATTCACCCTTTTCGTCAAGCACATTAAATGTAGTAGCAGTGCCGAAGTCTATTATAATAAGCGGAGCGCCGTATTTTTTCAGCCCGGCAACATTATTTACCACTCTGTCGGCACCTACTTCCCTGGCGTTATCCACCCTTAAATTCATGCCCGTTTTAAGACCGGGAGCAAGAGTGAGCGGCTTAATATGAAGATAGGTGGCACACATTCTTTCCAACGTGAAGTCCATCTGCGGAACGACGGACGATATGATGCCGCCATTTATTTCTTTAAAATTTACACCGTTGTTAGAGAGTATGGTTAAAAGCTGGCCGCCGTATTCGTCGGACGTCTTTTTCACGTCTGTGGCGACTCTGAAACTTAAAACGATATCGTCCCCGTTGAAAACCGCATATTTTATATTTGTGTTGCCTACATCAAGACAAATTATCATTACTATCCTCTTCAGTAGCACTCTTCTTTTTAGATTTAGCCGCAATAAATTGCTTTTCTACTATACGGTAAACGGAGTTCAGCGCAGGCGAAACTACAAGGTTTATTGCAAGTTCGATAAAAAAGTTGAAAGTAACAAGCACTACGCAGATAAATACAAATATATTCATACCGCTATAATCGGGCATACTGTCCTGGAACATACCTATCGTTCCCGGCATGCATAAACAGCCCAACACGAACAACGCGGTGTTTACTACAGGCACCGCCGCTGAAGCAACAAACGTAGCCGCATAGGTGTTTTTACGGGATATAAGGCGGAAAAGCGCTCCGCTGACAAGGCCGGCGACAGTGGTCTTGAGAATACAGATAAGCGTAGTGACAACGGGGCTATATGTCCATATAATATAATAAAAGCCCAAAGGCGCAATTATTACCTGAACGAGAACAACTATTCCGTTGGCAAAGCCGAGTATCGCGCCGGCGACCGGCCCGAGAACGAGCGCGCCGAGAGCTATCGGAATCAATGAAAAGTTCAGAGTAACCAGTCCGATCGAAAACGATCCGCCGAAAGCCTGCAAAACAATGACAAGAGCAAGCAAAACACCGAGCGTAGCGATGTTCCGCGACGTAAAAAAGGTCTTTTTAACCCTTTCCATAAAGATACCTCCATCGGATTTCACTGTGGAATATCCGCAGAAAAAATTTTTTTATACTTATATAGCTCCTGAAACGGCGCATACGGTCGGACTTTTAAAGATAAAATATCCGCCGAAAGTATCGCATATCGCAATTTGAAGTTTTAATATTATAACATCAGAATAAAATTTATGCAAGCAAATTGAAATAATTTTAATGCCGCAAATGCGGCGCCTGTAACATTTTTGGCCTGAAATTAATATTATTTACTATAAAACGTAAACGGCAAGGCAAATCCTTTTACATACCCGCCTTGCAACGCATAATCAAGGAGGAACATATGAATATCTTCTCTGGCTGCGGCTGCGGTTCAAACAGCTGCCTTTGGATACTTATACTTCTGCTTATCGCCGCAAGTTGCAGCGGCAACGGGCTTGATTCCGTTTTAAGCGGTAGTTGCACGCCCATCCTGATCGCGCTCATATATGCAATGTGGAAAAACGGTACACTTTCGAGCATATTCTGCGGTAACGGCTCATCGTGCGGTTGCAACTAATATTAAAGCGGGGGAGCAGATTTCAGACAACAATGCATTAACAACAAAAGAGGGTCGGCATCGACCCTCTTTATTTAATGAAATAATTTAACAAAAAGCGGATAAATACACTACATTATGTCACGCATAGTACTGTGTATTTTTAAATATGATCAGATTGTTTGCAATATTTTTTTTCGATTGCAGATATCTTATTCACACGCCTTTCATGCCGGCCTCCTTCAAAGGCTGTTGTAAGGAACTTTTCAACGATTTTAAGGGCATAGCCCGTACCCACCACCTTCTCTCCGAGCGCAAGCATATTCGCATTATTATGCAACCTTGTAAATTCGGCGCAATAGGTATCATGACAGTGCGCGCAACGCACTCCGGGAACTTTGTTCGCCACAATCGAAACGCCTATGCCCGTCGAACAGACAACTATGCCGAGTTCACATTCTCCTTCCGCGACCGCTTCGGCCGCAGGCAGAGCATAGTCGGGATAATCACAGCTATCAAAAGAATTTGTGCCGAAATCTTCATAGTCATAACCGTGTTCTTTCAGATAAGCTATAATTTCACGCTTTAAATTCAGCCCGCCGTGATCGCAGGCAAGAGCAATTTTCATCTTTTAATATCTCCTAAAAGTAGATTTTATCAGTCGGAAAGAAGTTTATTTGCCCCCATCCGGCAAAATTATTTTTTCTATAATTAAATCGCAAGCCCGCGCAAGATAGTCGCGCGTTGCGCGATAGACGTCTATGGAGCAACCATACGGGTCGGGCACGTCAGCTCCGCAGAAATCTTTTATACTGTAGACCTTTCCACACCCGTCCAAAATCTGCTTCTGAAGCTCCGTCATGCAGATGACGGCACTGCTCCTCTCTATCATCTTCTGCGTCAGTTGGCGCGCACAAAATTTTTCCATGTGTATGCCCACTTCCAAAAGCACAATCTCGCTGTTAGGCGACAGTTCACGCCCCGCCTCGACAAAGAGACCGCACGATGATACATCCCACCACTTTATTTTGCGCTGCTTTATTTTACTGCGCAGTATCGCTTCGGCCATGGGACTGCGGCAGGTATTGCCGGAGCATACAAAAAGTATTTTATTTCTCTTCATTGCGCTCCTCGCTTCGGCGACCGACGACTAAATTGCTTAAATCATCCGCCGCAGGCCTTTGTGAGCCTGTTTATCACGCCCACCATAACGCCGCTCTTATCTTCCGGCGCAACGGCAATTATGATATCTGCCTTTTTTTCGCCTTCACGCAGTCTGTAATACAGGTTTGCAGCGATCTCTTCTCCGTCTTCTCCCAACAGCAGAATATGTTCTGCAGGCACATCTGCAGCCACACAACGGGCGCTCCGCCCGTCGCACATTATGTAAGCACGCAGGCCCTCCGCACGCTGTTTTTCGTATTCGGAAACCGCCTCATCAATCCTGTCATGATCAAACAGCATGGTACGGCAGTTGGGCGAATAGTGCTTATATTTCATGCCGGGAGAGCGCACCTTTTCGCCCTCTTTGGGCACAAATACCGAGCAGTCGCCCGCAACTTCGGCTATCATTTCCCGCGTCACGAGTCCGCTTCTTAAAACACAAGGCACTTCACCCGTGCAATCGAGAACGGTACTCTCTATACCGCCCGTACATTTGCCGCCGTCTAGAATAAGAGGTATCTTACCCGAAAAATCGGCATAGACATGCTCCGCCGTAACGGGACTGACATGCTTTGAAATATTAGCGGAAGGCGCGGCAATGGGCAGATCGACGTACTTTAAAAAACGCTGCGCACCCTCGTGCGAAGGCACTCGGATGCCGACCGTATCCAGTCCGCACGAAACTACGGGAGATACATTTCCCCTGCTTTTAAATACCATTGTAAGAGGGCCCGGCAGATATTTTTTTGCTAACGCTTCGGCATAAGCAGGTATGCCATACACAATCTGACCGATATCATAATCCTTGTGAACGTGGACAATGAGAGGATTATCCTGCGGACGCCCCTTAACTTCATAAATATTTTTTACAGCCTCGCCGTCAAATGCGTTTGCGCCCAACCCGTAAACTGTTTCTGTAGGAAAGGCGACAAGTCCCCCATCATCAATGATTTTTTTTGCAACGGAGAGCGAATCTCCGTCTATTTTTCGTATCTTAGTTTCCATTAAACGTCAGCCCGATATATTCACACTGTATATAAGTTGATTTGCAATATTTTAACCGCAAAGTTGCAGCAATTTTATTCAATATCATTCAGACCGTCGTCACTGAACGGCAGGTCGGGTATGTCGAGATCGGGTTCACCGTCTGCAGAGCTGCCGCTGCTTCTTTTAGCGCGCTCGCCTTCGCCCTTTTTATCTGACTTTTTGCCCGACTGCTCAGCAAGCTCTTTAAGCTCGCTCGGGTCAGGCGTGACAAACTTCGTATATTCGCCCTTGAACCTCAGCTGGGTACGGCCCGTTTCACCGTTTCTGTGCTTTGCTATGATGAGGTCGGCCATGCCGCGGACGATATGATTCTTTTCTATCTCCTCGGGCGAGGCAGTCATATCGGGGCGGTTGATAAAGATTACCATGTCGGCGTCCTGTTCTATCGCGCCCGACTCTCTCAGGTCAGAGAGCTGCGGCTCACCGACCATTCGCCGAAGCTGCGAAAGGGCTATTACGGGAACATCGAGCTCCTTTGCCATTATCTTCAAATCACCAGTTATGTGAGCAATCTCCCTAGTGCGGTTCTCGTCCTGCTTATATCCGCTCGACATGAGCTGTATGTAGTCTATCATCACGAGGTCAAGTTTGCCACCGTTTTTAGCCTTGATTCGCCTGCACTTTGAAAGTATTTCGGCCGGCGTCACTCGCGAAGAGTCGTCGATTATAATGCTCAATTTTTTTAAATCTTCGCTTGTTTTTACAAGCGCCTTCCAGTCGGCGGGAGTCAGCTTGCCTGAAAGGGCGCTCGACATGCTTACCTTTGCACTTGCACACAGCAACCTCTGAACTATCTGTATTTTTGGCATTTCCAACGAAAATACCGCGCAGACGTTGCCCTGAAATGCGGCAGCCTCAACAATGTTCATGGCAAGCGATGTTTTACCGCTGCCGGGGCGTGCCGCTATTACTATGAGGTCGGAACGCTGAAAGCCATTGGTTATTTTATTTAAAAAAGGAAAACCCGTGGGTATGCCGCGGAGCGCGTCCTTATCGGCGGCAATCATTTGGAATCGGTCGATAACGTCACCGACAACAGAACTCTCGCGTATGTCCTCCATGGAGGACGTATCGCCCTTTTTAGCTATATCATACACCAATTTTTCGGCATACTGCACACTCTGAGTGCTGTCAGTGCTGTTCATAGAATTTTCAATGATGTTGCGCGATGCGCGAATGAGTTCGCGGTTAATGCTGTCGCGCTTGACGATATCGAAATAGTACCTGAAATTTGCCGCCGACGGCACCTTCTGCATGAGTTCGGTAATATAGTCTATCCCGCCCACCTTTGCAAGGTTTCCGTCCTTTTCAAGGCAATCGCATAGAGTGATTAAATCAGCAGGTTTCCGCTGATAGAAAACCTTTAATATCGCCGAAACGATCATTTGGTGCGACTCTTGATAGAAATCCCTGTCGGAAAGTTTATCGGCGATTTCTGAGAGAACCTCGTTATCTATCAACATACAGCCGATTAATGACTGTTCCGCCTCTAAATTGTTGGGTAAAACATTAGTTTTGTCTGACATAGTACTTTATATATTCATTAATTTCTCAAATTCAGCGAGCGTATCAGCAAATTCTTTCATTGCAAATTCGAATGGCGCCGTACTTTCGAGGTCAACTCCCGCAAGCCTTAAGAGCGACACAGGGTCTGACGAGGAGCCGCTCGAGAGAAATTTGAAGTAATCTTTTACGGCCGGCTCTCCCTCCGTGAGTATTCTGTGCGCAATGTTCATCGCCGTTATTATGCCCGTCGAATATTTATACACATAGAACGCCCTGTAGAAGTGAGGTATTCTTGCCCACTCGCAGGAAATATGGAAATCGTGCTCTATAGACTCGCCATAATAGTCCTTTCCTATCCTGCCGTATATTTCGCACAGCAGTTCCTTTGTGAGCGGCTCACCCTTCTCGGCCATGTCATGCGCCTCGTATTCAAATTCGGCAAACATGGTCTGCCTGTGAAGCGTAGCTCGGATGGTATCGAGATAGTAGTTTAAAAGATACTTGCGGAGGTTTATATCGTCGGTATCGCCGAGCATGAACTTGAGGAGCAATACCTCGTTGACCGTGCTGGCAACTTCGGCCACAAATATCTTGTAGTCGCTCTTTGCATACGGCTGGTTATGCGACGAAAAATAAGTGTGGAGAGAATGCCCCATTTCATGAGCGACAGTAAATATCTCATTGATCGTGGGCTTATAATTTAAAAGCACATACGGGTGAACGCCGAAGCAGCCCGTACTGTAAGCGCCGCTGCGCTTGCCCTCCGTCTCCTCCACGTCTATCCAGCGCTCGTCGTGGCCGCGCTTCAACAAAGCCTGATACTCCTTGCCGAGCGGCGCAAGTCCCTTTATCACATAGTCGTAGGCGTCGTCGTACTCCATCCTGACTTCAACGTCTGATACGAGTGGCGCGTATACATCGTAGAAATAGAGCTTGTCATAGCCCAGAATTTTCTTCCTGTCGGCAATGTAGCGATGCATTGCAGGAAAACTGCCCTTTACTGCCGTCAGAAGGTTACGGTAAACAACTTCATTTACATCCTCGCTTGAAAGGGCGCGCTCCAGGCAGGAATTGTAATGGTATGCCCTCGTTAAGAACACATCCTTCTTGACGTTGCCGTAATATGTTGCAGTGATGGTATTCAAAAGGCTCTCGTAAGCGCCGTAATATTTTTCATATGCCTCCTTCCTCTTCTCCCTGTCGGATGAATGAAGGATGACGCCGTAGGTGCCGTGCGTGAGCTTGACATTTTTTCCGTCAAGCTCGATTTCGGGCAACGGAAGATCGGCATTGTCTATCATGGAAAATATATCGCTGAACGAGCCGAGCGTTTCTCCCGCAAGAGCCACAAGTCTCTCCTCTGCCTCGGGTATGACGTGCGGTTTGCGCTTTATAAGTGTTTTGAGAGTATAGTCATAGTCTGAGAAATCTTTGTCGGCAACGAGGGAGTTGAGATATTCCTCGGTCTGCGATGCAAGCTCAGGCTCGAAAAAAGCCAGCTCTGCACTGTACTTTGAGATAAGAGCATCGCATTTAGAGCTGTAAGCCGTATATTTTGATATTCTCGTATCCTCGTCATGCTTCATCGAAGCGTATAAAAATACGCGCTCCACCTTCTTGAGAAACTCATCGTTAGCCTTTAAAAATGCAAGCAAATCACTTCTGTTCCCAAGTTTACCCGCATATTGAGAGAAGTTAATTTCCTTCTCGGCCTCGGCATATGCCTTTTCCCATGCTTCGTCAGAAGGAAAAATGTCGTCCATGTTCCACTTGAAGCGCTGTTCAACCTGATTTCTTTCCATAAAAATATCCCTTTAAAATAAGATTTACAATTTATCAGTTTTTATTTGAATGAATGGGTGCGGGAATAAGCCCTCCGCGCGATACAAATTTTTCGCTCGACTCCTTATGGACAGGCATTATGGGAGCCCTGCCTAAAAGTCCTCCAAAATTTACACAATCGCCGACGTCCTTGCCCGGAGCAGGAATTATTCGCACCGCCGTAGTCTTGTTGTTTATCATGCCTATAGCCGCCTCGTCGGCAATTATTGCGCTTATGGTCGAAGCGGGCGTGTCGCCCGGCACGGCTATCATGTCCAGACCAACTGAACATACCGCCGTCATCGCTTCGAGCTTGTCTATATTCAACCCTCCTTTTTCGGCAGCTTCTATCATACCGATATCTTCGGATACTGGAATAAATGCACCCGAAAGACCGCCAACTCGTGAACTTGCCATAACGCCGCCTTTTTTTACAGCGTCGTTCAACATCGCAAGGCAGGCCGTAGTGCCGTGAGTCCCTACCCTTTTCAGACCCATCTCCTCAAGTATCTGTGCGACGGAATCGCCCCTTGCCGGAGTGGGCGCGAGCGACAGGTCCACTATTCCGAACTCCGCGCCGAGACGCTTTGCCGCCTCGCGGGCAACGAGCTGACCCGCCCTTGTAATCTTGAACGCCGTACGCTTTATCATTTCGGCAAGCTCAGTGAGATCGGCATGCGGAATGGCCTCTATGGCATGCTGAACAACGCCCGGACCTGAAACACCGACGTTTACCACGGTGCCGCTCTCGCCCACTCCGTGGAAGGCGCCCGCCATGAAGGGGTTGTCCTCCACCGCGTTGCAGAAAACCACGAGTTTTGCACAGCCGAAGCCGTCTTTATCGCGCGTAAGTTCGGCCGTCTGTTTTACTATCTCGCCCATAAGACGCACGGCATCCATGTTAATTCCAGACTTTGAAGAGCCTATATTTATCGAGGAACATAGTTTCTCTGTCGTTGCAAGCACTTCGGGAATAGTCTCAATAAACGTCTTTTCGTAATCGGCCATGCCCTTATGCACGAGCGCCGAATATCCGCCAAGAAAATCGATACCGAGCGTTCCGGCCGCCCGGTCGAGCGCCCTGCCTATCTTTGCCGATTGTGCGGCGAACGGCGCGCAGATTATACTTGCGGGTGTCACCGAAACACGTTTGTTTACTATGGGGATCCCGTATTCCTTTGAGAGCGCCTCGGCAACGTTCACAAGATTTTCGGCCTGCGAACACACCCTGTCGTAGACGCGGTTTGCCGTCTCATCTGCGGAGCCCGCTATACAGGGAAGCAACGATATGCCCATAGTGATCGTGCGGATATCGAGGTGCTCCCTCTCAATCATATTTATCGTTTCGAGTACGTCGTATTTATTGAACATGTATGGCCTCTTAAATTCTGTGCATTGCGTTGAAGATCTCTTCGTGCTGAAGATGTATGCTCATTCCGATATTTTTGCCGAGTTCGGTGCACTGGGTCGCGAGCGCCGAGAGTTCCTCGCTCGCGCCCGACATATCCACGAGCATTATCATGGCAAAATAGTCCTGAAGAATGGTCTGGCTGATATCGAGTATATTCACGCCTTTATCGGCAAGAAAGGCGCTGACCTTTGCTATTATGCCGGTTTTATCTTTTCCTACAACTGTAACTACCGCGCGCATAAATATTTCTCCTGTAAGATTTTTAATTTTATATTATATTTGGGCATCTATGGCCGCAAAATTAATAAATTATAGCTATTATGTGTTACATAGTACTTCATATTTTCTATTCTTTCAAAAACCAAAGGCGAAAAACGTGTATAACCCCGTAAAAAATTCCTTACAATTCAGCGACCAGTCAGTTATAACGCCCACCAGCTGAGAGTAAGAAAAACAACCGTATTCCTCCGCTCTGCTGTCGTGACTTACGTTTCTGTTGTCGCCAAGCACGAACATGCTGTTTTCCGGTACGGTAACGGGCTCATCTTTTGAAGGCACGGAATTGATAGGTTCCCATGGACTGAAGTTTTCTTCTAAAACATACTCCTCGTTAAGCGCAACAAACTCATCCGTCCCGTTATACATGACATAAACGATACCCCGATCCAAATAAATCGTATCGCCGCTCAGCGCTATGACGCGCTTTATGATATACCTACCATTTCTTCCGGGCGTTTCAAGCACAACAATATCGCCGTGTTCGGGCATGGCATAAGTATCCGCATAGAGATAATCACCGCCCGGCGTATCGCTGGTCTCAGCGCCGACAAGAGTGGGAAGCATGGAATTGCCGACAACGTATATCCCCTGATAACGAAATGAAAACAACACTCTGCACAGCAACAGGAATATCAATATGATCAGAATAATGACAAGCGGGTCTTTATAGGCCGCATAACGTTTTTTACCGAGTAATCTGTCACACATAATCAAAGCCACATTATATTATTTACGGCAAACTGTTCACCGCAAGTGATTGTGAATTTAATATTATTATTAAAAGAAGGAAGATGCAGTCCCTGTGAATTTTTAAAATCTTTGTACTCAAGAAGAACGCTCTGCCATATGCCCCCCGCTATGTTATGCACGCAGGCATAATTCTCCCCACTCTTTACGTCCTGCATTTCAAAAATTACGTCGGCAGGATTGTCGCAGATGACATCCAGCTTTAAAATAGCGTCGTCCGTAGGAGCGTATCCCGGATTATTCAAACGATAAGTCATAAGTCCGCATACTGAGTATGCGCCTTTGAGTCCGTCGGCCTTCTCCACTACCTGCGGAAGGACTGCCTCACTCGTTAAAAATATCCCGGCGAGAGCAAAAGAACGGTCGGCTATAGATAAGCTGTCAGCCCCGCTCTTTGCATTGTATATCACGCGGCAACGCTTTCTCATATTTTTAAACTTACCGCTCACCTTGCGCACCGCCATGCGTGACCACACGGTAAAGCCGTTTGTATAGCGGGCATAACAGAAGGCAAATACAACGGTCGTCTTTTCGTATATATTCAGATAAAAGTCGCGGGCGCAACCTTCGCCGCCCTTGTAGGGCGCTGGCGTCCACTCGCGCATAACGGGATCTATACAGTCCTCCGCCATATACATGCCGAACTCTTCAGGCACGCCCTGTTCATCAAATTCAGCTCTCGCCACTAGATTCTGTTCCCCGTCGGCAATAACGCTTATCGTTGCAGGCTTGGGAAGAAATACCTGCCTCTCTCGCACAAACCTGTCCAGAAAGAGAAACATATCCTTTGTCCCCTGCACATCAATACAGCCGTTACAGTGCACAGAATATGAAATTACGCTGAGCGCAAGATAATTTTCGTTTATTCTAGAAAAAGTATCGTAAGCCCTGTCGTAATCGAAACGCTCGTCGTTTGTAGAACACAGCATGAGCACGGGACACTTTACAAACGGCGCATATGCCTGCGAATCGATTCCCGCAATATAACGGTATCTCTCCTCGTCCAGAACAGGCTCCTGCGAACCGAATTTACAGAACCCGTGATAAGTCTTCCAGCCCGCCGCGCACACAGTTATCATGCAAGCAAGCTCCACGCTTGCCGCAAGTTTCCATGCAATCTCACCGCCGTCGCGTATACCAACCACGCCTATCTTGCCCACGCCTTCACGACCTTTGAGATAATTATATGAATATCGTGCAACTGCGACCCACTCGTACCAACTTGTATGCACGGCGTCTTCTTCCACAAAATCTTTGTGTTTGCCGCACTTTTTTAAATTTGCGTAAGAGATGTTTTCGGGATAAACGGTAAAATTTTCACACTCCCACTCACCGCGATAATCGGGCATGAGCACACTATAGCCGCGTTTGACAAAAAACCTCATCAGCTTTTCGTCTATGCCGGCAACGCTGTCGGGAAGAAGAATGACGACGTCGTCTGAAGGCGCAGTTGCATCGCACATAAAGGCGGCGTAAATTTTTACGCGCCCCGCGCCCGTCTCTCTTCCGTAAAAATTGAGATATTGAATTTTCTGCCCGCCGTCGGTCTTTTCAATCAAGATCTGTTCGTCGGCGGGAAGGCTGTCGTCAAAGTTTTTCCACAGCGATACTGGTGTCAATATGTTAGGCAAAATTTCTCCTGTCAGCAACTGATTCTTATAGTCGAGCCATGGCTCTCAGTTGCCTTGTTTACTAATATTTTACTGCTTATTCTGTGTTTCAATTCTTCGACATGGCTTATAAGCCCTATCGAAAAGTTTTCGTTCTTAAGTTTTTCAAGCGCGCTCAAAACGGTATCGATAAGGTCGCCGTCGAGCGTGCCGAAGCCCTCGTCCAAAAAGAAAAATTCTATCGATTTAAGAGAACGATTGCATATTGTCGAGCTGAGTGCGAGCGCCAGTGAGAGCGACACAAGGAAAGTTTCCCCGCCCGAGAGCGTTTTAACCTTTCTCATCTCACCGCCGTTATAGTTGTCGCCCACGCAAAAATTATTGTCGACATAGGCAAGGTAATACCTGCCGTCGGTGAGTTCTATCAGTGTACGCGACGCTGCACCCGAAATGTTGACGAGGTGCTCGTTTGCAATATATTCCATGAATTTATTGTCGCGCAGAAGGCTCTTCAGCCTGCCCAGAAGGTCGCACTCACGCTTTATGCAATCAAACTTTTTTTTGAGTTCAGCTTTGGTTTTGAGCCGCTCCTTTAAGTCCGCCGCCGACTTCTGCGCGACAGCAAGCTCCGATATGTTTCGGGAATAAGCAGCGCGCGCTTCAATCTTCGCGGAAAGCGCGTCTGCAACGCTGTCCTCCGTTACGCTGTCGGCGCCCTCTTCGGGCTCGGCGTTTTTTGCCTCGCCCTCCGCCTTTGCATATTCGGTAGTAAAGGCATTAAAGTCCTCAAGCGCCTTCTCGTATCCGTCGTATTTTTTTATGAGAGCGCGGCAGGCGGCCAGGCTCTCCATTTTAGCGGAGGCGACGCCCTCTTCAGCCGCCCTTTCGGAAGTTGCTCGCTGTTCGGCGAGCGATCTTATCTCTGCGCCGTTGGCCGCAAGCATTTTATCGTATTCGTTGAGTTGAAGTTTGAGTTTTTCGGCCTTTTCGGTGAGTTCAGTCTTGCGCAATCGCAAATTTTGAAGTTTAGCTTTCGTATCGGCCGCCATTGCTTTGCATTTTTCAGCGTCCTCTTCGCCGAATACCTGCTTCAGCTTTCCCGAAAGCTCGCCGCACTCACCCGCAAGCCTTACGCCCCTCTCTTTAAGCTCAGCTATCCTCTCTCCCGACGACTTTGCCCTCAGTTCGGCCGTATTGAGCTCGCCCTCGAATTTTTTTACGGCAAGCTCGAGCTTCTTTTTCATTTCGAGCGCGTCGCGGAAGCGCCTGAGCTCCCCGTTTACGTCTATGCGCGCGTCCTTTACTGAGAGGATGAGCTCTTTGTATTCCTCCGCCTTTTTATCGAGCTCCCCGCCCACAAAATCGTACAGCGGGGAATTGTCGTTATAAGTCCTCATCTCCGCCCGCAGTTGCTTTATATAGTCGAGAGCGCGGGCGTATTCGTCCTTTAAGATGCCACCTTTGAGCTCATTTTTGAAATATTCGTCTATATTGAGATCAGGACACCGCGACAGCTCTGCGGCAGCCTTTTTGAGTTCCGCCGATTTATTATCGCGCAGCTTTGCGTATTCAGCGCCGTTTGCGCTCTCGTCGCGGTATTGCCTGCGGCATCTTTCAAGTTCGGCGCGCCTTGCGGCAAGCGTATCTGCCGTAGGTAGCATGCCCTCCATGAGCGCGCTTTCGCGCTGCAATTTTTCGGCAAGGCTGTCTAAACCGCCCTCCCTGAGCTCGCGCTCCACCTCATCCGACTGCCCCTTTACCGACAGAGATTGCCGTGCAAGTTTTTCTCCGTCGGCTTTAAGCGCATCTATCCTGACTGCACACGCCTCAGCCTTATCGGCCTCGGCGCAGGCGCGCTCGCACACGGCAAGCGCGGGAAGCACCCTGCCGAGTTCGTCAAATTCAGGCTTTCTTGCCCTGAGCTTTTCCAGCCGCGCGGCCGCTGCCGCGTATGCTTCCTTCTGCTCGAGCAGTTTGTTTACATGGCTGTAGTGCTTTTCTGCCTCGTCGGCTGCCAGTTTTAAGCCGTCCAGAGCCGATTGCAGCGCGAAGGCCGCCCCCTCAAGCTCCTGCAATTTTTCTTTTGTGGCGTCCTCATAAGCGGTGAGCGCGCCCTCGGTGGCGGCGTATTCGGTCTGCGCCGCATTTTCACGCGCGGAGAGTTTGGCCTTAAGCGCCTTTCCGTACTTCTGCAGATTGAACAGCCGCTCTATGAGCTCTATCCTCTCTGAGGGAGCCGAGTTCACGAATTGGGCAAATTCGCCCTGCGGAAGGGCTATGCATTTACGGAAATCTTCCTTGTTTATACCTATTATATCTGTAATCTTATCATTTACCGACTTTACGTTATCGGCTATCGCCTGCGAACTCCCGTCCGCAGAGTATTCATACAACAGCGCCCTGTGCGTACCGCTCTTTTTCTTTATGTTGCGCTCGACTAGGTAAGTCCTCCTCGCTCCATCTGAAAAGATATCGAATATAAACTTTACGTCGAGCTCGCCGCATTTATAATTGATCTTGTCGAGCTTGTCGGGATTGCGCTCTATGTCGCCGTACAGCGCAAAGTTTATCGCGTCGAGAATGGTGCTCTTGCCGCTGCCCGTCTCGCCGAAGATACCGAAAATGCCGCTCTTTAAGAGAGGTTCAAAATCTATGACTGCACGCTCGGAAAAGCTGTTCAGCCCCTTGAATTCAAGTTTTACAGGTTTCATTCTTCCTCCGTGAGCGAAAGAAAGAGCTCCAGAAGCTCGGAGGGGACTTCTGTTCCAAAGCGAGATGAATAGTATTCTGAAAAGAGCTGCGACGAGCTCTTGCCCTCGTTTTCCGCAGAGTAGCCCGAAGCGAGCTCGGAATCTACCGACATCTTCAGCGAATACAGATTTTCGCATGCGCGAAGATCACCCAATTCCGACGGAGAGAGCGGCGTCTTCAAATTTAAAGTAAGTTCCGCAATAGCCCCCTCGTTTAAATTTAAAAGCCCGATTCCAGCTTCAACGCTGTTCGCCTGGAGGCGCACAAGTTTTTTGCACGAGGAAAGCTGCACAATTTTAAAATTCTGCAGTCCTTCGGCCGTGATATCAAAGACGTTTATGCCCTTCTCCTGCCCGGCCTCGTCAAAAGTAAAGCGCATTATCGCGCCGCTGTAGTATATGTTATGTCCGAGTTTCTGCCTCCCGTGCAGGTGACCCAGCGCGCAATAATCGCATTTCGGAAACAGGTCGAGCCCGACGGCGCGCGCGCCGCCAAGGTCTATCTCCCTCTCACTGTCACCAGACGTGCCGCCCGCGGCAAAAATATGGGAAAGAAATACCGACGGCATGCCATCGGGCTTACCCCTCTCACCGAAGTCTATCCAGCGTTTCATCTTGTCGGCAAAGCTCTCGTCGCTTTTGCCCTCTTTAAAGCGCGCCTCGTTTGGATATGGCAGGGTGTTTATATATACCCTCTCGCCGCGCGAATTTTCGAATACGGCATAGCCGCCCTCCGACTGCACGGGATAGCAATTTCCGCGCTTTTTGCAGTCGAGCGCCTTTAAATTGTTGCCAACGGTATAGATATTGAGCTCTTCAGAAAGCGCCTGCGCCGCGGTGAGGCGCACGTAATCATCGTGGTTTCCGCTTATGATGAGCACTGCGCACGTCTCTGCTATGGCCTTTACTGAGGAATAGAATATCTCCTCCGCCTCTGCCGACGGCGTATATGTATCGAACACGTCGCCAGCAACGAGCAAGAGCTCAACGCCCTCGTCCCTGCATATGCGCGCAATTTCGGCGAGCACCTCTTTAAATTCTTCTCCCCTGTCCCTGCCCATCAGCTTTTTGCCGATGTGCCAGTCGGAAGTATGCGCTATCCTCATATCCACCAAAGTCCGCGGACCAAGCGTCCGCGCATTTAAAACCTGCATTGCCGCCAAAAGGTTGCATTTTTGCACGGTTTGTTTTATAATTTTAAACACACCGCATGATTGCAATATTACAGCGGAATTTATACTAATTATATTCCTTTTGAGCAAATAAATCAAGCGTTAGCACGGTATTTTACAATATGGCTTTCATCTCGCGTTCTCCCGAACTTTCAGCCAGGTCGTTCACCTGCGTCGAAAACAAGTTCATAACAAAATATATGCCCGTACTCGAGCCGCTCTCTGTAAAGGTCTATCTTTACGGCCTCTACTTAAGCGGAAATTCGCAGGCATTCACACTCGAAGACCTGGCAAAAAGCCTGAATATTTCAGAGGAGCAAGTCGTTAACTGCTTTGAATACCTCGACGAATTTGAGCTGGTGAAGATAACCTGCCGCTCGCCGTTTGAGGTCACATACCTTGAGGCCGAGAACGTCAGCGGCACGCCAAAGAAATATAAGAGTGAAAAATACGCCGACTTTGCAAAGAGCGTGCAGGCCGTTATCAAGGGCAGGATGATATCAACAAACGAATACCGCGAATACTTCTATCTCATAGAGGAATACGGATTCGAGCAGAGCGCACTTCTGATGATCATAAACTACTGCGTGAGCATGAAGGGCGACGATATACGTCTGCAGTACATAAAAAAAGTTGCAAAGAGCTTTGCCGCCGAGGGCGCCACCACTGCCAAAAAGGTGGACAATAAGCTCGCCAGATTCACATCTTCCACTCCTTCCCTCTTAAAAATATTTGCGGCAGCCGGCATTTCCCGCAAACCCGACGTTGACGACGACGCGCTCTATAAAAAATGGAGCAACGAACTCGGATTTTCAGACGATGCTATCTCTGCAACGGCAAAATATTTTAAGACAAAGACAGTCGAAAAGCTTGACGACGCGCTCGGAGAACTTTACCGAAACAAGAAATTTGATGTAAAAGAAATAGAGTTTTACTGCAAGACGAGAAATTCCGTGCACGCCGCCACGGCGGAGATCGCAAAGGCGCTCGGAGTATACATGCAAAACACAGCGCCATACATGGAAAATTACGTAATTCCTTGGTGCGACAGAGGTTATGAACTCGGCACTCTAAAGACGCTGGCCAACTACTGCTTTATGCACGGCAAGCGATCTTTCGAGGATATGAACGACTTCGTAAAAGAGCTTTACGACCAGGGAATAATAGGCGAAAAGGCGGTAAATTCGTATATAGAGATGAAGAACGCCGAGGACGAGTTCCTTAAGAAGGTACTCACCGCCTGCGGGCTCAGCCGCAGGATAATCTCGCCCGACAGGGAGTTCCTCTCGCGCTGGAGGCAATGGAATTTTTCAGACGAGATGATACTGCGGGCCGCCGAACTTTCGGCCGGAAAGAACAACCCCGTTGCATATATGAACGGCGTGCTCTCTTCATGGAGAGAATCGGGAATATTTACCCCCGACAAAATCGAGGGTTACGCCCGCCAGGCTGCCGCAACGGAAAAGACCGTCGACCGCGGCGTGATCGAAAGACATTATGCCGAGCTCAGACAGATAGCCGAAGCCAGAGCAGAGAGAGCGCTCGAGAGAGCGCTTGCCGACCAGACTTACGGCGCCATGTATAAAGAGATAAATTCTTTGAATATTCAACTTGCCTTTGCCGAGAGTCGCGGCGACGGTACGGAGAAAGAAATCGAACAGAGGATTAAAGATACCGAGAGCGCCGCAGACATGCGTCTTAAAGAACTCGGGATAGACAAGGAAGATTTTACCCCGCACTACAACTGCAAAATATGCGGCGACACGGGCTACGATGCAAACGGCAGGCCTTGCAAATGTCTGAAAAAGTTTATAGCCGATTATATTAACGGTTGAGAACAAAAGTCATTACAAAAAAATTCTGCGGACAGTCGATGCAAGATTGTCCGCAGAATTACTTCATGCATTAAAGCAATAAAAATTTTAGCGCAAATTTTAAATTTTTTCGCCTGTTTTTATTTGACAATGCCGATAGTTTAACATATAATATCAAAGTAATCGCCCGCAGGAAACCTCTCCCTTCCGTCGATACACAAAAGCTGATATGCTGCTATGGCTCAGCAGGTAGAGCACGTCCTTGGTAAGGA
>DVHB01000129.1 GCA_018712405.1 Candidatus Coproplasma stercoripullorum | reverse complement strand
CCGAAAGTCCGTTGCTGCATCCGGCCATCCCGACCGCCATGCTTGCCGCCGCCGCTATCGCGGCAACCGCCAAAAATACTTTCTTCACTTTTTGCCTCTTTTATGAAGATATCTATATTTTACCCTATCTCTGCGGCAAAAGTCAATAGCATACGAAAATATCGGTAAAATCTTACATGGTTTTACAATTCATTGCCATACATATATGCTTTTGCAAAACATGCCTCTTAACAACCCACTTAACAATAAATTTTTATTCGAGTATATTTTATAATGCAAAAACGGCTTGCCTTTTAAACAAGCCGTTTTTGCGTTGATATAAAATTTTGCGGTATGTATTATTTCGCGGCAGATCAAAAACTTATCAGCCCGAGCACGCAGCCCGCAATATAGACTACGAGCGCCGCCCAGTAAATTATCTGCCATACCCTGGCCTTGCCGCGGACATAGCTGTATGCGGGGAAGGCTACGGCGACCAACAGGGCGAGCTTGCCGAGGATATCGAAAATGCTCATTATGGTGCCGCCAACGCCGCCGAGATCGAACAACCCCAGAATGCCCCTTGCGACAAAGAGCAGCGCGGCAATGAATATGCCCCAGAAGGCGCATACCTTTACTATGTCTACCCTGTTTGTGGTGCGCTTTGTAGTCTTCTTTGTTGTCTTCTTATTTTCAGCCATAAAAAATCTCCTTTATATTTTTATGCAATAATTATACCACCGAAGAAAAACAATTTCAACAGTTTGAACATATTTTAGTATACGAAAAAACGGCCGACTGAAACGCGTTTGCGCAGGTACGGCCGCTTTTATACCGGTTTAAGCTTTTTTAAGATATCCTCAAAATAGTCGGGAAGAGGCGCGGTGAACGCCATGCGCTCGCCCGTGGAGGGATGATCAAGTTCCAGCCGCCCGGCGTGCAGGAGCTGGCCTTTGAGTGCAAATTTCTGTTTTTTTATGCCGTAGACGGGGTCCCCAACTATGGGATGGCCCAGATATTTTGCATGCACCCTTATCTGGTGCGTGCGGCCCGTCTTTAAGTTGAAGCGGCAGAGCGTGTATCCCTCAAAGCGTTGCGAAACGCGGAATTCGGTTACGGCAAGCTTGCCTTTATCCTCGGGCACGACCGCCATCCTGAGCCTGTCTTTGGGATCGCGGCCGATATAAGTCGTTACTGTGCCGCTGTCCTCTTTAAGGTTGCCCTCTAAAAGCGCGACGTACTGCCTGCAGCACGTTTTATCGGCTATCTGCTGCGAGAGGCAGAGATGAGCCGCGTCGTTCTTGGCGACGACAAGAAGGCCGGAAGTATCCTTATCTATGCGATGTACTATGCCTGGCCGAATGACGCCGTTTATGCCGCTTAAGTTATCCAGATTATACAGAAGGGCATTTACCAGCGTACCTTCCTTATTACCGTTGCCCATATGCACCGTCATACCCTGCGGCTTATTTATCACGGCAATGTCGCTGTCCTGATAGACGATGTCGAGCGGAATTGCCTCGGGCTTTACGGAGCACTCCTCTGCGGGGGGAACGACTATCTTTACCTCGTCGCCCGCCTTAATCCCCTGTGAAGCCTTTGCCGTTCTGCCGTTTACCGTAACTCCGCCGCCTTCAAATATTTTTTTGAGAGCGGAGCGCGTTATGTTTGGCATAGTACTATTCAAAAACACATCCGCGCGCGGGCAGGGGGACTCTGCCGTGAATGAAAACACCCCCTCACTCATTTTTGTCCTCAGCAGTTCCGTCTTCAGATTCAGAGACGGAATCTTCGTCATGCTTGCCCGGTTCCCCGTCATTCACATCCTCTTCGCCGCAATGCGGTCCGACATGATAACCTGCAAGATCGGAGGGGTCGGCAGGGAGGTCAAAGCCGTCGGGATCTGCGCCGAGCTTATCCCGTTCCTCCTGCCTTCTGCGCTCGGCCTGCGCCGCACGCGCTTTTTTGGTGAGCGGAAAAGCCGCCCATTCGCTTAAGAACAGCAGGTCGATTATGACAAGCACCAGGCCCACCATCAGCCAGACGTCGGCCAAATTGCATATAAAGTCGATAAAGCCGAAATTCATATATATGAAATCGCGGACTTCGCCGAAGGCTATCCTGTCGACAAGGTTGCCTATGGCGCCCGCGAGAGCCATGTAGATGCAGAACTTTAAGAGCGCGGCGCGCTCGGGCAGCAGCAGAATGGCGGCAATAAATATCGGAATGGCAATAAAGGTGAGCGCGATAAACAGCGGGACGAGTCCGCTGCCCATGCCGAGACTTGCGCCGTCGTTGTATTTGACTTCTACCACCTCGATAAAGCCGGGTATCACCGTAAAGCGCCAGCCGTCAGATTCGGCAAAGTGCTTGGTGAGAAGGTCGGCGGCTAGCATGCCGATACATATGACGAGAAATAGGGCGCTCTTCCAACCAAAGTTGGACTTTATGCGCCTGCCTGTTTTTACAAAAAAATCTTTTACACTCATAACTACATACAATTATATCACAGACTATTGAAAAACTTAACTGTTTTAAAGTGAAAATTATCCGATTGGAAAAATTAAAGGCGTGGCCGCGCTTAAAACGGCGCGACCGCGCTTTACATATTTTTGCTGCGGTGATATAATATACTGAAAACAGAAATTATGGTATACATGATATGAGCGAACTTTTATTGAGACTGTTCGTACCTAAAGGCAGCGCAGACGACCCTAAAGTACGCACGCGGTGCGGGCTGCTTTCGGGAATAACGGGAATAGTGCTGAACATACTGCTGGTTGCGGGCAAACTTACGGTGGGAATAATCGCAGGCTCGGTGGCGATAATCGCCGACGCGATAAACAACTTTTCAGACGCAGCCTCCTCCGTTATAACGCTTGCAGGCTTTAAACTTGCGGGGCAGAAGCCCGACAAGGAGCATCCCTTCGGCCACGGCAGGATAGAGTATGTGGCGGGGCTGATAGTTTCGGTTCTCATTATATTCATGGGATTTGAGCTTGCGTGGTCGTCGATAGAGAAGATAATAACGCCCGAACCCGCGACTTTTTCGTATGAGGCAATGGGCGTGCTTATCGCCGCCATACTTGTAAAGTTCTGGATGTTCTACTTCAACAGAAAGATCGCAAAGCGAATAAACTCCGCCTCCATTGCGGCGACGGCGACAGACTCGCTCTCCGACGTGATAGCGACGGGCGTGGTACTTGTTGCGCTGATCGCGGGGCAGTACACCGACTGGCCGATAGACGGCATTGCGGGCGTTATAGTTGCGATATTTATATTCAAGTCGGGCTGGGGCGCGGTTAAAGCCACGCAGGCGCCGCTGCTCGGCAGGCCCATGAGCAAGGAGCTGGCCGACGCGATAGATAAGCTTGCGCTGGAGCATGAAAATATACTCGGCATACACGACCTTATTTACCACGACTACGGCCCGGGGCGCGCGATAGTAAGTTTCCACGCCGAGGTACCCGCCGACGGCAACCTCATGGAGACGCACGAACTGATCGACCACGTGGAGCGCGAGATACGCGACAAATTCGGCATTGAAGCCGTTATTCACATGGACCCGATAGTTGTAGACGGCGACACCGAGGAGGTGCGCGAGCTTGTTGAAGGCGTGGTGAAGGCCATCCACCCCGACGCCACCGTGCACGACTTGCGCATTGCAAACTGGGATAAGATACGCAACGTGTACTTCGACGCAATATTCCCGTACGGCATGGCTATGACCGACGACGAAATATCTAAAAAGATAAAGGCAGCCATCTCTGAAAAGAGCGGGCTTACAGCCGTAGTACACATCGAGCACCCGTTTATCGAGAGCTGAAACTGTTCATGAAATTTTTTACGGAAAAGATCCGTGAGACACATGATATTCTCCGCACAGCGGAAAATATCACCGCTTCCTCATGCGGCATCTGACGGCGGCTCCCCGATTATTTGGGCTGGTATAAACAGACACAAGCGGCGCGGCGGAAATAATTTCCGCCGCGCCGCTTATCATTACAATATCATATTTTATTCATATGCGGCTGAAAGCCGCTCCTTCACTTCCTTATTGCAAACGATGAAGTGCCCTGCCCGCATGCGTGAAGACCTCCGTGCAGAACCGCTGAAACAGCAGATATCACCCTACCCTGGAGGACGACCTTAAAAAGTCGTTCACTGATTCAACGGCAAGGTGCTCTGCCTTTTCAAACTGTTCGTCGGTTATTTCTCCGCGTTCAAGCAGAGCCGCGGCATAACCTGCGCGCCCCACCTTCATGTACCTGCCCCCTTCGCCGCGCACGATGCGGAGCGCCGCTGTAAAAAACGCCCTTACGTCGAAGAACAGCGAGCGCCGTTTTACATAATCGCAATCTGCGGCAAACATCTCTTCATATTCGGGACATGCGGCATAGAAACATACCGCCGGCGAAATCAGTCCCGGGCGGGCGGAAAAGCGTCCCTCGTATTCGTCGGGAATGAGCGCGCCGTCTTGGAGAGAGAGCGGCACCGGACCGACAAGCGACAGCTTTCCCGAGACTACGGAAAGGAGCAGCGGCAAAAATTTAAGAGCGCTGCGGCATATGTAGCCCAGCCTGCCGCCGCGCTCAAAGTCGGAGAACACGCGCACGCTGACGGGCTTGCCGCCCTTGCCCACTATCCATCGGCTCTGCAAAACCGTGCCTGCCTTCCTCTTGGTTATCGCGGCACATGCCGCATAGAGCGGCGAGAGCACTATAAGAAATATAAGTCCGAACAAAAAATCCAGTAACGCTTTGGCAAAAAAGCGGTAATTGAGTCCAAGGATCAAAATTACCAGCGCCAACGCCACCGCAACGAATATGGCTATGCCCGCAGGCGACGCCATAAACTGCATAAACTCTCCCATTGCTCTCCCTCTGTAAACATTTATTCTTCTTGCGTATTTCCTTCCGCACAATCCGACTGAACATAAAGCTCCGTCACGCGTTCTATTTTTGCGAGCACATCGGCAAGGCCCTGCCGCGTTTCGGAAGAAGTGAGTATCACGTCCGCCATACCGCACTTCAACGCCGCGGCTATTTTTTTTAGATTGTTCATCCCGGCCATGCGCGAGATTTTATCGGCCTTGGTGGCAACGACAGTGAACGGTATGAGCGAAGAATACAAGTAATTTACCATATTCACATCGTCAGCCGTGGGATCGTGGCGGATATCGACCAACGAGAAGGCATGGGCGCAGTTGGACTTATCCGAGAAAAAGCCCTCCATGAGCCGCGCCCAGCGCGCCTTTTCCGCCTTAGATACCTTGGCAAAGCCGTAGCCGGGAAGGTCGGCGAGAATGAACGCGCCGAAGTCGAAATAATTCACAAGCCGCGTCCTGCCCGGGTCCTTTGACACCCTTGCCAGTTTTTTGCGGTTTGCGAGCATGTTTATAAAGCTTGATTTGCCGACGTTTGACTTGCCGCACACGGCGATTATCGGCTTTTCCGAGCGGATGAACTGCGACTTTGAAGCCGCGCTGGTCACAAAAGCAACATCTGTTATCTTAAGCATGAGAAACGATCACAGCCCCACTATGGCATTGTGGAACACAGCGCCCACATTGTTTACGGGGATAAAATTAATTTTTTCGCGGACGTCTTTGGGGATCTCTTCGAGGTCCTTTTGGTTGTCCTCGGGAATTATCACGTTCTTTACCCCGGTGCGGTAGGCGGCGAGCGCCTTTTCCTTGAGCCCGCCTATGGGCAGCACGTTACCGAGGAGAGTTATCTCGCCCGTCATGGCGATGTCGCCGCGCACGGGTTTGCCCGTGAACGCCGAAAGAATGGCCGTGGCCATGGTTATGCCCGCGCTGGGGCCGTCTTTGGGAGTGGCTCCTTCGGGCACATGAATGTGGATATCGGTGGAATCGAACGCAGAATCTGCTATGCCGTACTGCGTACTGTTGGAACGGATATAGCTTATCGCGGCGCGGGCGCTCTCCTTCATGACGTCGCCCAGCTTGCCCGTGAGCTGGATTTCGCCCTTGCCGTGCATTGCCGAGACCTCTATGGTCAGCGTTGTGCCGCCGACCGCCGTCCAGGCGAGCCCTGTGGCGGCTCCCACCTCGTCGCGGCGGGGCGCATCCTTATCCTGCCTGAACCTCGCGGGGCCCAATAACGAATGAAGGCTTTCGGCCGTGACCTTGCGTCTCGCTTTACCCCCCTCCGCCACCTTTACTGCAATTTTGCGGCAGACTGCGTCGATCCTGCGCTCTAAAGTGCGCACGCCCGCCTCGCGGGTATACCCCTCTATCACGGCGCGCAGCGCGCCGTCGGTAAAGGTGACGTCGCCCTCTTTAAGGCCGTTGGCCTCGGTGCGCTTGGGAATGAGATAGCGGCGGGCGATCTGCAGCTTCTCCTCCTCGGTATAGCCGCTTATTTCGATGAGCTCCATTCTGTCCAGAAGGGGCGAAGGTATGGTTTCGACGCTGTTGGCGGTGGTGATAAACAGTACCTTTGAAAGGTCGTAAGGCACTTCGAGATACCTGTCGCGGAAGGTGCTGTTCTGGGCGGGATCCAAGACCTCCAGAAGTGCGCTGGCGGGGTCGCCGCGCATATCGGAGGAGAGCTTGTCTATCTCGTCCAGAAGGAACACGGGGTTTATCGAACCGGCGTTCTTTATGCCGTAGATTATGCGCCCCGGCATTGCGCCCACATAGGTGCGGCGGTGCCCCCTTATTTCGGCCTCATCCTTGACGCCGCCCAGGCTCATGCGCACGAACTTGCGCCCGAGGGCGCGCGCCACGGAGGTGGCTATAGATGTTTTGCCCACGCCGGGAGGACCGACGAAGCACAGAATGGGCGCCTTTAGATTGCCCGTGAGCTTTAATACAGCGAGGTATTCGGTTATGCGCTCCTTTATCTTTTCGAGCCCGTAGTGGTCGTCGTTTAAAATCTTTACGGCGTCCTTCAGGTCCTCGGTGTCCTTGGTCTCCTCCTTCCAGGGAAGGTTGATGAGCCAGTCGAGATAGTTGCGTATCACCGTGTATTCGGGAGATGAGGACGACATCTTGTCCATGCGGGCGATCTCTTTTAAAGCCTTCTCCTCTATCTCCTCGGGCATGCCCTTATTTTTTATCTTCTGGGCGAGGGCCTCGCGCTCGTCCTCGTCGTCGCCGAGCTCGGCATGTATGGCCTTGAGCTGTTCGCGGAGGTAATATTCGCGCTGGTTTTTATCGATATTCTGGCGGACGGCGGCACTTATCTTGCGCGAAAGGCGCATTATCTCGAGCTCGTCGTTGAGACACTTTTCGAGCATGCGCAGCCGCTCGGTGACGTTTTCGCACTCCAGAATTTTCTGCTTTATGTCGTCGCGGATGGGCAGGCTGCTTGCCGCAATATTCACATATTCGTCGGGGTCGCCGCACCTGTCCATGCGGGCGATATTATCTTTGGATATCCTGCTCTCGGTAGATGTGATGTCGCGCATTATATCTCGGGCCGTACGGAAATAAGCCTCCTCCAGCGTGAGGTCGCCGTGGACGGGCTTTATTTCGTCCGCCTCCGCAAGAAAACACTCGTCATACGAAAAGGAGCGCACGCGCACGCGGCACAGCCCCTCGGCGAGGATGCGTATGCTGTCCGACGGAAGGCGGGTTATCTGCTTTATCTTTACCACGGTGCCCACGCGGCAGATGTCGTCAGCCGTTATTTCCTCCTTCTCGGGGTCTGGCTGGGCGCACACGAGAAGGCGCATGTCGCCGTCGGCGGCGCGCTTTATAGCGGTGAGCGATATCAGCCTGCCCGCATCGAAGGATACGACCGTATCGGGAAATATTACCCTGCCGCGCATGGGAATTACCGGTATTTCGTCAAAATATTTGATGGACATAATAAAAGTTCTCTTTGATAAAAACAGGGGGAGCGACGCTCCCCCTTTAAAAGGCGGCATTGCCGCTTGAATCTTTGGTGACAAATACAGTTCGGGCAATTTTATTCGCGTTGCCCGAAGAGTAACAATCTCCCCTTTAATTCCCCCCCCCTTTACACAATGGGGGCGAGGTGTATGGTTGCTGTCCCCCTTTTGCAAGGGGGACAAAACGCGGTGCAAAAAACTTGAAGATGCGAGTGAGACAAGGCGCGCGAGGAAAACCTGAGGGAGCTTACTTTGACGTAAGTGACCGAAGGTTGCCGCAGCGCAACACCGTATCACGAAGCATATGCAAGTTTTTTATGCGGATTTTTTGTAGACCAGCTTAGGCTCCGCATCCCTCGTAACGCAGTCTTTGGTGACGATTACCTCCTCCACGTCGGGTTCGGAGGGAAGCTTATACATGACGGGGGTCATGAAACTTTCTATTATCGTGCGCAGGCCGCGGGCGCCCGTCTTTAAGCGGATGGCGGTGTTGGCTATCTCGCGTACGGCGGCGTCCTCTACCGTAAGCTTTACGCCGTCGAGCGCGATGAGCTTCTGGTACTGCTTGATTATTGCGTTCTTGGGCTGAGTGAGTATGCTTACGAGCGCCTCTTCATCGAGCGGGTGAAGGCTTACCACGATGGGCACCCTGCCCACAAACTCGGGGATGAGCCCGTATTTCGTGAGATCCTGGGGTTTAACGTCGGCGAGCATCTCGTATGAAACTTCATTGTCGGAGAGCTTTACCTCGCCGCCGAAGCCGAGAGACGTGGTATCCTTGCGCTTTTGTACTATCTTGTCGAGTCCGACAAACGCGCCGCCGCAGATGAACAGTATATCAGTCGTGTCTATCCTCAGGCACTCCTGCTGGGGGTGCTTCCTGCCGCCCTGCGGGGGAACGTTTGCAACGGTGCTTTCGATTATTTTAAGGAGCGCCTGCTGTACGCCCTCGCCCGAGACGTCGCGGGTGATTGACACATTTTCACCCTTCCTTGCGATCTTGTCTATCTCGTCGATGTAAATTATTCCGCGCTGGGCGCGCTCTATATTATAATCTGCATTCTGAATGAGTTTTAAAAGTATGTTCTCGACGTCCTCACCCACGTAACCCGCCTCAGTAAGGGTGGTGGCGTCGGTAGTGGCGAATGGAACGTTGAGTATTTTGGCGAGCGTGCGGGCGAGCAGAGTTTTGCCGCAGCCCGTGGGGCCCAAAAGCAGAATGTTGCTCTTTTCGATCTCTATGTCGTCGTCCTTGTGTGCGGCGGCATTGTTTATGCGCTTGTAGTGGTTATATACCGCGACGGAGAGCACCCTCTTCGCCTCGTCCTGGCCGACGATATACTTATCGAGCTCGGCCTTAATCTCGGCGGGCTTCTTTAAGGGAACGGGCGTGAATTTATCTCCGCCCTCCTCCTTTATCATGTCGTGGCCTATCTCCAAACACTCGTCGCATATGCAGGCGCCGTTCTGCCCCGTGATGAGCTTTCTCACCAGGTCTTCCGGCTTGCCGCAGAAGGAACAATATCTCTTTTCTTTCATTAATACCTCCTCGCCCCGCAATAGAGCGGGCGATATGTACGGCTGATGTTGTGTAGTTGTTGAAATGCAAAATCTGCCGCATTGACTGCACACAGAATTTGCCGCTGTTTAAAATTTGCGCGCGCCCGCAGCGCGGCGGGCGCGCGCAAATTACAAGGTGCGTAACCTTACCTCTTTGTAAATACCTTATCTATAAGGCCGTATGCAAGCGCCTCGTTTGCCGAAAGATAGTTATCCCTGTCGGTGTCGCGCTCGAGCTGCTCGACGGGCTTTCCCGTGTTGGCGGCGAGGATCTCGTTGAGCTTGCGCTTAGTGCGCAGGATATGTTCGGCCGCGATCTTGATATCGCTCGCCTGGCCCTGCGCGCCGCCGAGAGGCTGATGGATCATTATTTCGCTGTTGGGAAGGGCATACCTCTTGCCCCTTGCGCCGCTCGAGAGCAGGAAGGCTCCCATCGAGGCCGCCATGCCTATACAGATGGTGGATACGTCGCACTTCACATAATTCATGGTATCGTATATGGCAAGACCGGCCGAAACGCTGCCGCCCGGGCTGTTAATGTAAAGCGAAATATCCTTTGAAGGATCCTTAGCCTCGAGGTAGATCAGCTGGGCGACTACGGTGTTTGCCGTTGCATCGTCTATCTCGCCGCTTAAAAACACTATTCTGTCCTCCAGAAGGCGGCTGTAGATATCGTACGAGCGTTCCCCGCGGGATGTCTGCTCGACTATATAGGGCACAAGCGCGCCCCTTTCATTGATCTTCATTTCAATACTCCTTCGGGCGGACGAAATAAATAATTGAACCGCGCCCGCCGCGCGCATTTTCTGCGCCGTAGTCTGCCGAAATTACTCGGTGTACATTTCGTTGTTGGACTTTAAGAAATCGAACAACTTGGAAACTACTATATCGCTCTCGATATACTCCCTCTGACGGGGATCGAGATTCTTTTTATACTCTTCAGCGGTCTTGCCGACGGAGGCTGCCTGCTCGGCTATCTTCGCCTCAACCTCTTCAGGTTCGGCCTTGATGTTCTCGGTACGGACAATTTTGTCGATAACGAGGGTGGACATCACGCGCTCTGTGGCATTGCCCGTAAACTGCGAGCGGAACTGCTCCATGGTAAGGCCCATATATTTGAGGTAGTCCTCGAGCTTGACGCCCTGGTACATGAGCCTGTAGGAGAAGTCCTGAACCATCTTGTCGATCTCCTGCTCCACCATTGCGTCGGGGATCTCGGCCTTGGCGGTGGCGCAGATGGCCTTCAAGATGCTGTTCTCCGTCTCGTTCACGCTTCGCGTCGCGGCGCGGCTCTCAAGCCTTTCGCGGCACTTCTTTTTGTACTCTTCAACGGTCTCGCAGCCGCCGTTGGCCTTTACAAACTCGTCGGTGAGCTCGGGGTACTTCTTTTCGGTTATGCCCTTGAGCTTTATTTCGAACACGGCCTCTTTGCCCTTAAGGTCGTCGGCCTGATAGTCGTCGGGGAATTTAACGGTTATGTTCTTCTCCTCGCCGACGCTCATTCCCTCCACCTGCTCTTCAAAGCCGGGGATAAAGGCGCCGCTGCCGAGTTCGAGGTCATAGTCTTCAGCAGTGCCGCCGGGGAACTTCACGCCGTCGACGCTGCCCGAGAAATCGATTTTAACGATATCGCCGTTTTTGCAGGGACGGTCGGAAACAGCTACGTCCTCGGCCTTGCTCAAAAGGATCCTGTTGGCCTCTTTATCGACTTCTTCGTCCGTAACATTATACTCATAACTTCTGATTTTTAAACCTTTGTAAGAACCTATCTCCACGTCGGGCTTTACGGGAACGGTGGCGGTGAGAGTTACGCCGTTCTCGTCGGATATCTCGTCGACGGAGAGCGAAGGGTCGCCCACAGCCGTGAAATTATCCTTCTCCTTTGCGATGATGTCGGGATAGGTAGCCGAGAAGAGAATATTGAAAGCCTCGTCGAAGAACACGCCCTTGCCGTAGAAATTTTCGAGTACGGGTCTGGGAGCCTTGCCCTTCCTGAAGCCGGGAACGCTGTATTTGCCCCTCGTGCGGGTATATGCCTTGCCTATAGCCTCGTCCCACTCATCTTTGGAATAGGTAATGGTAACTTTTACGGTGCTTTTTTCTGCGGGTGCTGTTTTGTAATCCATGATGAATCTCTCCAAATGATATATTGTAAAATTTTATTTTTCTTTCTTTGATACCGGCAAGCTGCGCCGCCTTTACGGCGGCAGGCCGTGCCGCGGGGACGTTACACTACTATATAAATGGTAACGTTTCCGCATAGAAATAATTTTAGCACATTAGTTTGTTTTTGAAAAGCGTTTTAAACAGATTGCCTGCAAATAATTAATTTACTTTTTGGCGCGGTTGCTGTATACTTGATACTTGAAGGCGCTCTCTTTGCGCCGCAATACTTATCTGGCAGGTAAAAATTATGCCGCAGGACGCATTTACGCTTAAGTATGTTATACGGGAGCTCGACCAAAAACTACGCGGGGGCAAGGTTTCACGCATAAACCAGCCCGCAAAGGATGAGCTTACTCTTTTTATATACACACAAAAGGGCACGGTTAAACTTGAAATATGCGCGCACGCGCAAAATTGCAGGATAAACATTGCCGAAAGCGGAGCTCACGGGCAGCCGGCGGCGCCATCCTTTTGCATGCTGCTGAGAAAACACCTCACCGGGGCGATCGTAAAATCGGTCGCACAGCCCGGGTTTGAGAGGATAGCCGCCATAACGCTCGACTGCGCGGGGGACTTCGACCGCGCCGAGCGCGTGTTGTACTGCGAGATAATGGGCAAATACAGTAATGTGATACTTGTTGAAAACGGAAAGATACTGGGCGCAATGAAGACCACCTCTTTGGAGAGCGGCGCAAAGCGCATACTGTTCACGGGGGCGCAGTATGAATTGCCCGAACCGCAGGACAAGGCCGACCCCACCGATCTTGCGGCACTGGAGGCCGCCATGTCGGGCGGTGCAGGCGACGCAGACTTCATCGCAAACAGGATAACGGGCATAAGCTATGCCACGGCGCTGGACATTGAGGCGGCGTTTGCGGGAAGGCCGGCCGCCGCGGACGTATATGACTATGTGAACGGAAAATTCTACTCCCCCTGCGTGACATATAAAAAGGGCGCGCCCGCCGACTTCAAGGTGTGCTGTTTTGATGGCGAGAAGAAAAATTACCCCACCCTTCTGGAAGCGCAGACGGTCTACTACGACTACGTATGCAAAAAGAAGGCGTTCGACGACAGGAAGAGAAAGCTCGACTCCGCTCTTCGCTCATCCGAAAAGAAATGCGAAAAGAGGCTGGGGATAATAATGAACAGGCTCTCCGAGTGCAACGACATCGAGGACGTGAAGCTGAAGGGCGAGCTGATAACGGCAAACATCTATGCCGTGGAGCGGGGCGCCGACAGGCTGAAGGCGGTGAACTATTACGACGAGAACATGCCGGAAATAACAATCGCGCTCGACCCTAAGCTTACACCCGCACAAAACGCTCAGAAATATTACAAGAGGTATGCAAAGCTGAAGCGCACTCTGGACGCGCTTTCAGTACAGAAAAAGGAGACCGATGAGGAAAAGGCCTATCTTGAGAGCATACGCTTTTCGCTGGAGAAAGCGGACGACATCTCAGACTTTGAGGAAGCCGAAGCGGAGCTGATATCGCTAGGCATATTAAAGGCCGAGAATGCGCCCAGGGGCAAAAAACGCGAGACGCCGCGCGCGCCGTTCAGAAGATACGAATACAACGGCTTTGTGATAATCGCGGGACGGAACAATATGCAGAACGAGAGACTGACGAGAGGCCTTGCGGAGAGAGATCTGTGGCTGCACGCGCAACGCTACCACTCCTCCCATGTGGGCGTGCTGGCAGAAGGGCGCGACGTGCCCGATGACGTGATAAAGGTCGCGGCGGAGATTTGCGCTTGGTATTCTCAGGCGCGGGACGGCGGCAAGGTGCCCGTGGACTACACGCTGAAAAAATTCGTGAAAAAACCTTCGGGCGGAAAGACGGGGTTTGTGGTATATACCGACTACAAGACGGCGCTTGCCGTACCCGACGGACACGCCGAACTGAGGTGCGAAGATGAGCAATAAGAAGAACAGAAATCAAATACCGGAAGAGCAAACTGCGCCCGCGGCGCCCGAAGGGCCCGCCACCGCCAAAGACAGCATATATGCGATCTTGGGCGCAGCAGCAGGGGTTCTGGAAGTTGTTTTATACGGCCTTGCCTTCACGCCCGTCGGCGTGTACGGAATAATAGGCGGCATTGTGTGCGGGATAGCGGCATGCGGACTCATACGAACGCAGCAAAAGCGGAGACCGCTTGCATGGGCGAAGGTTTTGTATATTATGTGCTGCGTTGTACTGGCGCTCGGCGTTTTATTTATGATAGGCGGCATAATATGGGCATCCATGCAGGAGAGTTGACGCCCGCTTGTCGCCTGTTTTTGCGATAAAATTGATACATGGTTGAATTTAACTATATTTTACGCGCGGGCGGCGCGGGGCAGGCATACCCCGCGCCGCCCCTCTATGTATCCCGCTATCCTCCGCCCCGTTTTTTGCCGAGCTGTATAAAAATGGCCGGTTTGGACAAATTTTATAATAAATGGGAACGATTGAGAGAGCGGTATTCGATAAAATAACGGCAGTCTGCAAGGACGGCGGGTACGCCATTATTGACGGCGACGAATTTGCCGACGCGCTGCCGGACGGCGAGCGCCGCGCCGCCGGAGAGATCGAGGGTGCCCTTAAAAAGTTGCAAAGCGGCGGCTATATAGATATGAAATATGCACGCGGAGGAACTTACTGCGTGGCGGCGCTCAGAAGCGGAATATACGAGGAGCAGGGCCGCATGGAGGAACTTAAAGAGACTTCGCCCACCGTTATAGAGGTCAAGGAAAAGCTGAACAGGTTTGCCGTAGGCATGTATGCGCTTGCCGCCCTTCTGGGCGGAGCGGCCGGAAGCGCCATCGCGTGCGCGATATTTATGGCGGTGTGAGATGCTGTCGCGCAGGGAAAATATGGTCATGTCGGCCGTGTACGAGCTGTGCGACGGCACCGACTGCTGCCTTATATCTCGGACCGACATACTTTCGCTGTTGCCCAAAAAGGCGGACTTTACGGGCGAGGGGCTGGACGATATGCTGTTTGCGCTGCATGTGGACGGGTACTTCGACCTTATCACCTCCGAGCGGAAGGGCGAAAGAATGTATGTTATAACGCTTAAAGAGAGCGGATTTGCATACAGACGGACAAAGGCGCAGCGGCGGCGGGACGTAATGTTCAAGATATGGCTGGCGTTGTTGGGCGCCGTGGCGACATTTGTTTTCGGCCTCATTCTGCGGGGAATATTCGGGCAGTAGGCGCGACAGGCGCGTCCTTATTTTGCGGTACGCTGTCCGACTTTTTACAAATTTTATAAAATGTATTGCCTTTGCGCGCAAAATCTGCTAAACTAAACAGGACCTGATATTTTTTGGAGTTAAAATTGGATAAGCAGAAAAAAAATGCCGCAAGAGATGCGGCGGCAGGCGCCGGCGCGCCCGCAAAGACAAGAAAGATAGTAACGGTTTTTGCTGTGATCGCAAGCGTTGTTGCGGCTTTAGGCGTATTCCTTATGGTGTGGTATCTTGGCGACAGATACCCTGACTTTGAAAGAAGGTTCAGACAGGAGACCGAAATCCCTGCGCTGGACGAGGGATTCATTCCGCAGGGCCTGGGCAACAGCGCCGACGGCGACGTGATGTTTATAAGCGGATACATGAACGACGGCAGTCCCTCCCGCATTTACGTTCTGGAAGACGGAGCCGTGACCGGCTATGTCACCGTTACGCTTGACGACGGATCGGCATACACCGGACATGCGGGCGGCGTTGCGAGCAACGGAACGAGCAGGGTGTGGATAGCATCGGGCGGAAAGATTTATGTTCTGAGCTATTCGGAGGTGATGAGCGCGGCCGAAGATAACGGCGCCGTGGAGATTACCAACTCATGGAATGCAAACTGCAACGCCTCGTTCTGCTATTACCGCTCCGGCTATCTGTATGTGGGTGAATTTTACCGCGCCGGCAACTACGAGACGGATATGAGTCACCGCTTTACCACTCCCGCGGGCGACGAAAACACTGCGATCATACTGCGCTATTCGGCGACCACCTCCACCCCCACGGCACCGAGCAGGATATTCAGTATAACCGGAAAAATTCAGGGTATGGCGATGAGCGAGGACGGCTCGAAGATAATTCTTTCGCAGAGCTACGGCCTGCACAACTCGCACATACTCACATATTCTTTCAGCACATCCTCCACCGCGCACAGCGACGACGCCATAACGATAAACGGAACAGAGTACGACGTATACTTCCTCGACAGCGCAAATCTTTTATCCGACTACGAAATACCGAGCATGAGCGAGGGAATGTGCTCGGACGGGGACAGGATATACGTACTGTTTGAATCGGCGAGCGTAAAATACGGCGCGTTCGTTCGCGAAAAACTGGAACACATCTATTCGTTCAGGCTGAGAAACGCCGATTGAAATCTGAAGAACGCTTACAATGCGGACCGCATGCCTGTTGCGGACCGCATTTTTGCATTAAAACGTGCGCAGGAAAAAAATATATCGGCAGGTTCAAAAAAATTAGCCGTCCGCCGAAAAAACTGCGCTGGAAATAATTTACTAAACGGACGAAATGTTTTATAATGTTTGCATATGAAAAGCCGTTTCCCCGCAAAAAAGATAGCAATGCTTGCGCTGTTTTCGGCGCTGGGGCTCATTGTGTTCATAATTGAAAATCAATTCCCCCCGCTGTTTGTGCCGGGGGCGAAGATGGGCCTCGCCAACATATTTTCGCTGGCGGCGCTGATATTGTACGGACCGATCGAGGCGCTCGTTGTGGTGGCCGTGCGCACGGTGCTCGGTTCGCTGTTTGCGGGCAATGTATCAATGCTGTTGTACAGCCTTACGGGCGGCGTAATTTCGCTTGCTCTTTCGGCAATACTCATATATATCGCCTATCCGCGCGTGAGCGTTCTGGCTGTGAGCGTGGCCGCGGCGGTGTTGCACAACATCGTGCAGAATGCGGTGTTCGTGCTCGTCACAGGGACGTCGCTGATGTTTTCGTATATGCCCTACCTTGCGCTGATCGGCGTGCTTTCGGGCGCGATAGTCGGGGCGGTCGTCACTATAATATTCAAAAAAGTGCCGGAGAGCGTATTTGTGCGCGCGGCATACAATTTGCCAAAGGCGGAAGACGGCGCCCGCGCGGGGCGCGACATTACAGATAATCAAAATAATTCAGACTAAGAAAAGTAAGGTTTTAATACGCATCATGCACATGTTTTAAATAATAAAACCGTGCAGGACCAAGGAGGTAGAAATTGAAAGCAGTGAAAGGCAGAATGCTTTTCGGCGGAGTGCATATACCCGACGAAAAGCCGCTTGCAAAGGCTGCGCGCGTGGCAGAACTGCCTGCCCCGACCGAAGTTGCCGTTGCAATGAAACAGTCGGTCGGAAGGCCCGCTATACCGTGCGTTGAAGTCGGCGACGTCGTGGCGCGCGGCCAGCTGATTGGACGGGCAGACGGCGAAGTTTCTTCGAACGTGTTTGCAAGCATAAGCGGAAAAGTCACAAAAATAGCCGAACTGGAAAACGAATGCGGCTGCAGGGACACATATGTTGTAATTGAAGGCGACGGAGAGGGCCGAGAGCAGCATCTTCCCCCTTTGACCGATCCGACGGCCGAAGAGATAGTGGCGCGCGTGCGCGACGCCGGCATTGTGGGCCTTGGCGGCGCGGGCTTTCCCACCGCCGTAAAACTGCAACCAAAGGCGCCCGTGGACACGCTTATTATAAACGGCGCGGAGTGCGAGCCCTACCTCACCTGCGACTACCGCATAATGATAGAGAACACCGACGAAATTGTGCGCGGCGCAAGATATATCGCCAAGGCGCTGGGAGCCCCGAAAATACTTATGGGCATAGAGGTAAACAAGCCCGACGCCATCGCCGAATTTGAAAAATATGACGACATACAGGTGGTTACGCTTAAGAAAAAGTACCCGATGGGCGGCGAAAAGCAACTTATTTACGTTGCGACGGGCAGGAAGGTGAAATTCGGACAACTCCCCGCAGACGCAGGCGTGATCGTCAACAACGTTGCCACATGTCTTGCCGTATGCGAGGCAATAGAGCAGGGCAAACCGTACACAGACGCCATACTCACCGTTTCGGGCAGGGCGGTCAAAAATCCGCTCAACGTGAAAGTGCCCGTAGGAACGCCGATAAGCTATATTATAGAGAGTTGCGGCGGCGAAGCCTCAGCGCCCAAGAAAGTAGTTTTGGGCGGGCCGATGACGGGCGTTGCCATAAAGAGCTACGACAACTATGTTAAAAAGACGACGAGCGGAATACTGCTGCTCACCGAAAAGGAGGCCGCCGCAGAGGCGCCCACTCCCTGTTTAAACTGCGGGCTGTGCGCAGACCACTGCCCCATGCACCTGATGCCGATGAACACGGCGTTCTACTCCTCCGCAGGTGACATCGACAACGCGGTGAAACTCGGCGGGGCGATGTATTGCATAGAGTGCGGAGTGTGCGAATATGTGTGCCCCGCGAAGAGGCCGCTCATCCAGGCCATAAGAAACACCAAGGCCGCCGTGCGCGCTCGCGAAAAAGGAGGCAACTGATGGACAACAGCATAGTAATATCCACATCTCCCCACGTTAAGTCGAGGCGCACTACAAGGGGCATAATGCTTGACGTTATAATAGCATTGCTGCCCGCGGCGATCTGCGGCATAGTGTACTTCCTTTTGGACGCATTCATCCTTGAGATAACGTGCATGGCGTTTGCCGTGCTTGCGGAGTTTGTGTACTTCTTTATAGCAAAGGGCGGGCTCAACGTGCGCTTTGCAAACAAGGACACGAAGGCGCTTGTAAAAAAGGTTAAAGAACTTAAAAAGAGCGGACAGGCCTTTGACGGGGCGGCCGCACAATTAAAGGCAAAGCGCGCAGAACTGCGAAGAGCGGCGTTTGCAAAATCGGGCGCGGTGTGCAAAAACTGGGCTATACAGTTCGACTTCACATCGGTTGTTACGGGACTCATTCTCGCGCTCATACTCCCCCCTTCCGTTCACTGGTACGAGGCGGCGATAGGAGCGGTGTTTGCCATAGTCATAGTTAAAATGGTATTCGGCGGCACGGGCAGGAACATTGCAAACCCCGCCGCGGTGGGCAGGGTGTTCATGATGATATCCTTCACCGCGGTGACTACCTACACCGCCGCGCACTTCGGACCGATTGACGGCGGGACGCTTGCCTCGGGCTCTACCTACCTCACGGGCGGACTCATGAACGGCAATCCCGGAGCAATGTCGCTTCTGGATCTCTTCCTCGGAACGGGACTTTCGGGCTGCATAGGCGAGACGTGCAAACTTGCGCTTATCGTTGGATATCTGTACTTAGTTATAAGGCGCGTGATAAAATGGTGGCAGCCGCTGCTGTTCCTCGCAGTCACAGGGCTGATGACGGTAGCTTTAAACGGCGACTTTGCATACTTTTTGCCCTCCATCCTCTCAGGCGGAGTGATGTTCGGCGGCATATTTATGATGACCGACTATGTAACTTCGCCCAAAGGGCTGTATGCGCAGATAGTTTATTACGCCGTCGGCGGCCTGCTTGTCGCAGTTTTAAGGCACTTTACGCACCTTGAAGTCACGTCATTCGTGATAATAATAATGAACCTTATTGTGCCCCTTTTGGACAACTTTATAAGGCGCAGGCCGTTCGGATACGTAAAGGAAAAAAAGAATAAGGAGGGCGGCGACAAATGAGCGAAGAGAAAGTAAAAGAAAAGAAGCCGTTTACCGTTAAGGGCTTTTTTAAGAGTACCTCCTTCAAATGCATAGCCGTGCTCCTTGCCATAGTGCTCATATCGGGCATACTGCTCACTATATGCAACAGCCTGTTCTACGTATCCGACGCCGAGAGGCTGCAGAGAGTGCTGAACAACATATACGGCAGGGAAGTTACGGCGACGGAAGTCGGCGTTGACGAGCACAACATAGGCAGCTATGAAATAATTACTGACGGCTCCACCGCCGGCTTTGGCGACTCCATGGCAGAAGAAGTAAAAGACGGATCGCTGTTTGTGCGCAAGACCGAGAGCCAGATACGCTCCCTTTTGAACTTTGACGGCGAATTTACCACGGGAAACCTCGGCGACGAATTGCACACGGGCGCGACCAACTCCAACTTTTTGTGCGCCTACGCCGCGCTGTTTGCAGCGGCAAACTATGACACGGCGCTTGCAGGAGACACAGACTTTGTGCGCACCAAGTTTATCGACCTTGAGAACACCTCATATGAAGTCGACGGCAATAACGTCGTATTCACAATCGCAAGCAATGCAAACGGGCTGATATGGGGACAGTTTATTATCTCTGTGACAGTCGGCGAGGGCGGCGTTATCACCGATTATATCATAACGCAGAACGGCTCTTCGCAGATGCCCGAACAGGACTACGGCGACCTTATGAACGGTTCGGTGCTGGACGGCTCCCTCTTTGAGGGCAAGGATGAGCAGGGAATACTTGAAGTATTCTCCGAAGAGGGTTTCACCGTCGACACAATAGACAGTTCGCTCGCGACGGGCGCGACCTATTCCAACTTCCTCGGCGCTTACGCCGCGCTGTTTGCGCTTGCCAACTATGACGAAATAAAGGGCGGCGCGGCCGTTTCCGAAGGTGCAGAACTCGACTATACGCAGTATATAGACCTCGGCCAGACAACGGCCACAGTCAACGAAGATTCCATTGACTACACCGTAGTGACGACGAGCTACGGCAGAGCGGGCGCGTTCACGATAGACATCACCGTGCGCGGCGGCTTTGAAACAGAATATACGGGCGGCAGTATAAACAGTGCCTACTACATTGAGGATGACGGAAACTACCTTGTGAACGCGACGGGAACGGGCGGTTTTTCGGGCGGAACGGTCACCTGCTGGGTAGTCGTAGTTATGGACGAAGGTTCGGTAAAGGGCGTAGACAGAGTGGTGATAGACAGCAACTCCGGCCAGTCATATATTAACCGGGTGAACAACGACGACGTTTTATCGCAGTTTGAAGGTGACTTTGCCGAGGGCGAAGATGTTTCGGCATGGACGGGAACGGGCGCGACGATGTCGCTCACGGCAATAGCAGGAGCAATAAATACGGCGCTGACTTTCGTGAGAAACGAACTTTCGGCCGACAGCACCCCCGATCCGCTTGCGGGATATCAGTATACCGATTATATAAACGGCTACCTGACAACGTTCACTGCGGACGGAAACAACGTAAACTACAGAATAGTTACCACGGCATACGCTCCCGCGCAGGCGTTCACTATAAACATCACAGTAAGCGAGGGCGGAGTTATCTCTGCTTACGAAATCGAAATAAACGGCTCAACCTCCGATAGCTATATAAATCAGATGCCGCAAAATATTAAGGACGGCTCGCTGTTTATCGGAAAAGACGCCGACGAGATTTTGGCGCTCATTCCTCTCAACGACGACGGTACGTTCGGCGATGTGGACGACCAGCTGACGACGGGCGCGACCCGCTCAAACTCGCTCTGCACCTATGCGGCGCTGTTTGCGGCCGCCAACTATGAGCTGGCGCTTGAAAACGCCGAACCCGGCACGCCTGAGGAACCCGAAGAGCCAGAGGAGCCCGAGGAACCGACAAAGGAATATCTGTATACCCAGTATATAGATATAGACGGCACCTCTGTAACAAAGAGCGGCAACAATGTGAATTACTCAGTCGTGACCACTTCATACGGTCATGCGCAGGCGTTCACAATAAATATCACTGTGGGTGAGGGTGGTGTTATCTCTGATTACGAAATAGCAACCAACGGCTCCACCTCCGACAGATTTATTGATAAAATGCCCGAAGAAGTTAAAAACGGCAGCCTGTATATTGGCAAAAATACCGACGAGCTTCTTGCACTTTTGGGCGGCGCAGACAGCGGCTTTACCACAGATGATATCGACGGGACGCTTGCAACGGGTGCGACGTATTCTAACTTCCTGTGCACCTATGCGGCGCTGTTTGCCTCGGCAAACTATGAGCTGGCGCTTGAGATTGCCGACGAAGAACAGCAGGCAGAATATCAGTACACGCAATACGTTGACATCGATAACACTTCTGTAACCGTTGAAGGCAACAATGTTATTTACACCATTGCGAGCAATGCAAACGGACTCATCTGGGGACAGTTTGAAATTTCTGTGACCGTAGGCGAGGGCGGCATTGTTACCGACTTTGTGATAGTTGCGAACGGATCATCCGTCATGCCAGACCAGAATTACGGAGATTTGATGAACCAAGACGTGCTTGACGGCTCGCTGTTCATAGGCAAAAACGCCGACGGATTACTTTCAATACTTTCTGAAAACGGTCTTTCGCCGGACGGCGAGTTTGACGAAAGTGCAGACGGCGCGCTGCATACCGGAGCCACCAACTCCAACTTCCTATGCACCTATGCGGCGCTGTTTGCCGCCGCCAACTACGACGCGGTGCTTGATATCACAGGAGGTGCGCAATGAACAAATATGCAAAGATAAGCTTAGACGGACTCATCTTCCAGAACCCCACCTTTATGCTGGTGCTGGGCACCTGCCCCACTCTCGGACTTATTTCATCCGCCTCCAGCGCGGCGGGCATGGGACTCACCGTTGTGGTGATACTCACGCTGAGCAACATGCTTATCTCGGCGCTGAGAAAGGTTATACCCAACGAAGTCAGGATCCCCGCATACATCGTTATAATCGCGACGCTTGTAACGCTTGCGAGAATGGTGCTTGAAAAATTCGTACCCGACCTGTACGACAGCCTGGGCGGATTTTTGGCGCTCATCGTAGTTAACTGCATAATTCTCGGCAGGGCAGAGGCGTTTGCAAGCAAGCACACGGTAATCGAATCGGCGCTCGACGGCGTGGCGACGGGCCTCGGCTTTACGGCTGCCCTCACCATAATGGGCATAATATGCGAGTTCCTGGGAGCCGGTTCGGTATTCGGTCTGCAGATAATGAATTTTTCTATAGGCGCTTTCTCCACGCCTGCCGGCGCATTCCTTGTTTACGGCACTTGCATCGCGATATTCGTTTATATAATGGATACGGTGGAACGCATTCGCAGAGAGAAAAAGTACAGACCGCTTACACATGAATCGCTCGTACAGGAGGTGGCATAAATGGGAACGTTTATAGCGATAGTTCTTGCCGCCGTGCTCACAAATAACTTTATTACCGTGCGCACATACGGCATCTGCCCCTTTTTGGGCGTTTCGAAAAAGACAAACTCGGCCGTGGGCATGGGCATTGCCGTGACCATAGTCATGGCGATTGCAACGGCGGTGACATATCCTCTGTATGAATATGTTATGGTGCCGCTAGGCATAGACTTTCTGGAAATAATATTCTTTATCTTCATCATCGCCGCGCTCGTGCAGATGATCGAAAAGGTAATACAGAAACTCTCTCCTCCCCTCTACAACGCGATGGGCATATACCTGCCGCTTATAACCACAAACTGCGCCGTTCTCGGCGTGTGCGAGCTGGTCATAGGCGACATGAGTTCGATAATCGGCACGGCGACAATGAACACAGGCTGGGCGGTTTTATATGCGGTGTTTGCCGGACTTGGCTTCACGCTCGTAATGATAATTATGAGCGGACTTCGCGAAAGGATAGGCAACTACGGTGAAATGCCGAAAGCTTTAAAGGGTTTCCCCATAGCCATGATAACGGCCAGCATAATCTGCATGGCGTTCACCGTATTCAGTTACATTCAGGTTTAAGGAGGGCGATATGAATTTACTTGTGAGCTTAGGCGAAGTAAACGCCGAAACCTGGAAAACAGTAGGCATTGTGGCGGGAATACTTGCGGGGATTGCGCTCGTACTCGTTATAGCCATTCTGGTAATCGGCAAAGTATTTAAAGTGAACGTAGACGAAAAGGTTACGGCCATTCTTGAAAATCTGGCGGGCGCAAACTGCGGCGGCTGCGGCTGTTCGGGCTGCAGCGGTTTTGCGCAGAAACTCGCCTGCGGAAAGGGCGACCTGGCCGACTGCCACGTGACCTCGCCCGAAAAAAAGGCAGAGATCGCAAAACTTTTGGGCATTGAGATAAAAGACGAAGAACCCACCGTTGCGATAGTGCATTGCAACGGCGGCGCGGAAAATGCGCCCGACGCATTCGAATATAAAGGAAACCCCACCTGCAAAGCGTGCAGCACGCTCTACGGCGGCAACAAACTTTGCAAATCGGCCTGCCTGGGCTGCGGCGACTGCGCGGCGGTCTGCCCTGAAAAAGCGATAAAGGTTGAAGGAAGGCTTGCAAAGGTCATACCCGAGAGGTGCATATCGTGCGGAGCGTGCATAAACGCCTGTCCCAAACACATAATAGAGCGCATTCCGGCGAGCGCGCCCGTATATGTGGCATGCTCCTCCCACTGCCCTGGCAAAGAGGTGCGTGCACAGTGCAAGGTGGGCTGCATAGGCTGCGGCATCTGCGCGAAGAGCTGCCCGCACGGCGCGATAACCATGGTTGACAATCTGCCCGTATTCGACTATTCAAAGTGCACGGGCTGCCTCACCTGCGTTTCAAAATGCCCGAGGAAGATAATTCTTGTAAGATGATCCGAACGTAAACTTATATTTGACGCAAATTTAAAAGGCCCTGCCTGCGGCGTTTTTGCCGCAGGCAGGGCCTTATTTTATTCAGATGACAGCGCGCCGAAGGCGCTAATGACTTTTATCGCGCCGGCGCAGACAGAGCATCGCATGCAGTCTGAAGCGATCACCCCGCGGGGAGAGTACCGTCGATATCAGAGAAGCCGGGGGGAGATATCTCCAGACGGTGGGGAGTGCACACTATAACGCCCGAAGAATTTGTTATGGCGCGGGTGTGTACGCAGTCGCGGCGAGCTGAGCAGTCGCTTTCGGTCACGCTGACGGTGCGCGCTGATTTATCGATAAAGATTATGTTATAGTCGCGCGGCTCTGTGAGAGAACCTCCGTCTGTACAGAAAGTGACCGTAAGGCCGTCTTCATTCTCCTCCACTGCTATGTTCTGCGGCAGAGAGATCTCGTATTCGTCGGCAGAGAAGTCGTAGAAGAATGCTAGCGCGTTGTTGTAGCGCACCTCCACCGACTGCAGCGCACTGTTGTCCGCGGTAAACGCAGCGGCTATAAACAGCGCGGCGACGACTGCGGCGATCAAGCCGTATATGAGGATATCCCAGATTTTAAAAAATCTGTCTTTTTTGACCTGACGGACCTTTTTGAGTGACATATTTTTTGCCCCGTTGCGCCTTCTGATGCGGGCCGATCACCTTGTTCCCGTAAACACCACGTTGCCGTTTTCGTCAATGCGGCTGGCGGGGATATAGACGCTGTTCAGAAGCTCGTACTCCCCCTCGGGAATGTTGGTCACGAGGAGATATTCGCCTGCCGAGTTCTGATATACAAAGGTGATCCTGAGCCCCTGCTCCTTTACCGTCTGCGAATTTATATACTCTATCGCGTCGTCAAGCCCCATGGCCATTACGGCGGTAGTGCGGGCGTCGTCCTCAGCGGCCGTGCCGCCTATGCAGCTGGAGGTGACTATTCCCGTGGTTATCGGCGAGCCGGTGTCGGGGTCGATTATATGACAATACCTGCGGTCTCCGACCTCGTAATAGTTTTCATAATCGCCGCTTGTGGAGATACACGCGTCTTTGACGTCTATTGCCATGTAATAATCATCGACAGTGCCGCGCGGGTCGCGGAAGGTGAGGTACCACTCGCCGCTGTCGGTCGCGAGAGTGCTGTTTACCGCTATGCTCGACATTCCGTATGAAAAACTGCTGTTCGGATAGCCCGCGTCCTCTATATACTTATCCACGATGTCTACCGTGTAGCCCTTGGCAATACCCGATAGATCTATGGCGAGCGAATAGATGACGCCGTCCACTTCCACCGTATCTTCGGGCTTTACGGCGTAATAGTTGCCTCCCTCAGCATAGAGCTCAATCTTTGAAAAGCTCTTTGAAAGCTCGCAAAAGGCGGCAACATAGCGCTCGTCGGGGAGATCGCTGTTCTCCTCCCTGTCGTACGGCATGGTGACACCCTCGGGGCGGGCGGCAAAATTGTACAGATCCACGCTGTAGTACACGCCCGCGTTGTAGTATCCGCCCGTTTCATCATACATTTCGAGGGCAAGCGAGAGCACATTATACATATCCTCGCTTATACCGACCGTAGAGCCGGGAGCGGCGGCGTTGAATAAGCATACGTCGGAATCTTCTATCGTGGTGCTGAAAGTATTTTCAAACGAAGTGAGAATGGCGCCGATCTCCTCGGCGGTATCTATGGCGTCCTGCCTTTGTTCGTCGGAGGAAAACTCTCCGTCGAGATATACTGTCGCCATGGCGCCGAAGGATGCGAAAGTGCGCCTGTAGCGCGCATAAGCATTGGTACCGCAGCCGCTGAGAGCTGCGCACGCCGCAATCGCCGCGGCGGAAATTGCAAGAAATTTTTTAAGCATAAGTATAAAGTATTATACCGCACAATCTGCGTAAAAGGCAAATCAAAAGGCAGCCGCGCGCGCAAATTTGTGCGCGATATATAACACAAGAGCGCCGCGTCCGCAAACAAAGCTGCGGGCGCGGCGCTTTAAAACTGAACAGACAGAAGATATCACTCTGTGCGGAGCGCAATTACGGGATCCTTCTTGGCCGCGGCCGATGCGGGAATGAGGCCCGAAATGAGCGTTAAGACGACGCTTACGCATATCATTATCACAGCCTGCCATATCGGCAGCGCCGCAAGGCCTGAAATTCCGGTGAGCGGCGTCAATATCACGTTTATCAAAAGTTGCAGCAGATATGCCACGATAACGCCGATGAGTCCCGCGCACAGGCCGACGATAAATGTTTCGGCATTGAATACATGGCGTATATCGCGCTTGCGCGCGCCGATCGAGCGGAGAATACCTATCTCTTTGGTGCGTTCGACGACGGAAACGTAAGTTATTACGCCTATCATGACCGTTGATACTACGAGAGATATGGCCGTGAATGCGACGAGCACGTAAGTTATGGCGTTCAAAATGGTGTTGACCATACCCATCAGGGTGCCGACAGTATCTGAATAATTTATCTCGGTGGGACCGTCGTAGCCGTCGTATGTGCCGTTGGCCTCAAAGTAGGCCGCACGCGCTTCGCCCACCGCCTCGTTCCATGCGTCGAGATAGTCGAGCAGCTGTTGCTTGGTCTCGAAATCTACGGCATAGATGGACAGTCCCGAAGGCTGATCGTTGCCGCCGAGCAGACGGACAAGTTCCGTCATGGTCGTTGACGTAGAATTATAGCGCGCTGTAGGGCGCATGTTGCCGTCGAATATGCCCTCGAAAGTTATTTCGCCCACAAGAGTATTGATTACCGTGGAATTTTCGGCAGAGTTCAGAGTGTTTACTATCTGCGACTGCATATTTTCGGCAATGTATTCGCGGATAAGGCTCTCCGTGAGACATAAGCCGCTCTCCAGGCAGCCGTAAGTGAGGCCGTCTTTCAACCGGAGTATGCCGCTTATTTTAAGCGTTCTGCCGTCTTCCGAAGATACAGGCTGCTCGTCATCTGTTGCCTGTCTGAATCCCTGATAGATATAGGAATAGCCGGTGAGAGCACTGTCGGACGGCGTGAATACAGCGTCATTGTAATACAGCGTATATTCTTTGCCGACTATCTCGTCGAATGGGATGCTTGCAGGCTCTTCGTCCTCATCCACGCCGTCCTCGGAGGATATGAACAGGTCGAGAAACTCCTCCTCCGTCATGAAGCCGAGCTGGACCAAAGTCAGGTCGATTATGTCGTTGTCTTCGCCGACGACGAGCACAACCTCGTCGGAACTTTCGGGAAAGTCACCCGCTATAAGGTCGTACTGAGAATTAACGTAGCTGGTTTCCCAACTGAAACCCTCCTCGTTCATGTCGCTGTCCGGCATGACGCTCACGACGTCGGTGAAGTAGCGCACGAACTGTGTGAGGTTGGAGAACTCTTCGGCGCGGTACGTCAGAAGATAGGTGTAGTATTCGCGCAGGCTCTCGAGCGACATATGCATCGGCGTGCCGGCAGCGCTTACGTCCTCTGAAGTAGATTCGGAACCTATCTCCACGTCGGTGAAAAGATTTGCCGAGATTGATACGCCGTATGAATACATTATGGCGTTATACAGTTCTTCGGGCATGGCGTCGAGATACTCGAGATAGGTCATATCCTGCCCGTTTATATTGGCGACATTACCGTCGGTCAGATCATTTGTGGTAGTCATGCCCTGCGCAAGCTGCGACAGGAAGGAATTCACATAAACTTTATCCTCTATTTTGTCGATCTCAATGTTGCTTGTGGAGCCGCTCATAAAGCTGGCCATCGCAGAATTGAGGTCGAGCGAGGTTTCGCTGACGGTGACGGGGTAGTATGAGAGCATATCCTCCTCCGTCTGACCTATGTAGTTGTTGAAGCCGGACGAGAGCGCGAGCACAAGGCAGACAGATATTATGCCTATGCTGCCCGCAATGGCGGTTATAAGCGTGCGCGCCTTTTTAGTGAGCAGATTCTTGCCGCTTAAGACAAACGCCGTGAAATACGACATGCTGGAATGCCTTGTTTTATACGCGGCGGCGCGGGCGGCTGCCTTTTGCGCCTTTTTTTGCTCTCGGGGAGAGAGGTCGCGCGTATTTTCGCCGCTTCCACTCTCATCGGCGCTCTCTGCCGCAAGCTGCGCTCTGTGCTCCTTGACTTCCGCCTCTTCCTCTTCGGAGGAATACGGATTGCTGTCGGACACGACAAGACCGTCTTTGAGTTCGACTATGCGCGAAGAATATTTATAAGCGAGCTCGGGATTGTGCGTGACCATTATAACCAGCCGCTCGCCTGCTATCTCTTTGATGAGATCCATTATCTGAACGGACGTGTTGGTATCGAGCGCGCCCGTCGGCTCGTCGGCGAGCAATATCTCAGGATTGTTCACAAGGGCGCGGGCAATGGCGACGCGCTGCATTTGTCCGCCCGAAAGCTGGTTGGGGCGCTTATTCAATTCGTTGCCGAGCCCCACCCTGCGGAGAGCCTCCGCCGCACGCTCTTTGCGCTCTTTGGGACTTACTCCCGAGAGAGTCAGAGCAAGTTCTACATTTCCCAGAATCGTTTGATGGGGAATCAGGTTGTAGGTCTGAAACACGAATCCTATACGGTGGTTGCGGTAGGTATCCCAGTCGCCGTCGCTGTAATTTTTGGTAGAAATACCCTCGATGATGAGGTCGCCAGAAGTGTATTGGTCGAGGCCTCCTATTATATTGAGCAGCGTAGTTTTGCCGCAGCCCGAGGCGCCGAGAACGGACACAAATTCATTGCGGCGGAAAGACAGGCTTATGCCCTTGAGTGCGGCAACTGTTGAATCGCCTACCTTATAATCCTTTTTGATGTTGCACAGTTGAAGCATATATTAATTCCTTAAAATAAAAAACTTTGACTGATCAAAATGCATGAAACTGTTTTGGGCCGGCTTTTGCCGCACAATCGTACTGCGGAAAAACTTCAAGCCGCGCCTTACGGCGCGGCTCAGACCGCAGATCACGCGGTTTTTGCCCGTTACAGAAAAAATTATAGTTTACAGATATAAATTTATTATAAAATAATTGTGAAAATTTGCGTTAATTTTGGCAGACGTCATTCATCTTTGTCGTCTCCGCGCAAGTCGCCGAACTGCTCCGTATCCTTATCCCCTGCGCCGCTTTCACCGCGTCCTTTAGATTTTTTAAATCTTTCGAGATAGTCGGCGAGCATATCCTGCACGCTCTTACCCTTGAAGGCGAACAGAAAACTTGCGTGGCGGCGCCCGGAACGCTCTCTGCGCTCATCAAGCATTTTGCGCCCCTTCTGCAGATTTTCGGCGGCGCGCTCTTTGCCGCGCTCTATGCTGTCTTTCACGCTCTCCTTGAGTTTTTCAAACGATACTATTATGTGATTTTCCTTGGCAAATTTGCGTATCTTGACCGACAAATTGAGAGAGTGGGCAAGGTCGACTATAAACACGCCGAAAAACAGACCTACAAAAAAGGCGAAACCAAGGTGGTTTACGAACCACGCCACCCAACTTATTATGTAACCGTGAATGAATAAAATATATATCGCCGCCGCAGCCGTCCAGATTAGCGAAAACAGCGGGCAGATTATACCCTGAATGTTGCCGGGCTGTTTGGAGTAGTCCCACAACTTAATCTTCATTCCCTTTATAAATATCAGCCCCGCAATATATTCGAGAAGGGTCAGGAGCACCCCTGCAATTATTATGAGTATAAGCTTATCCGCCCAAACGCTGCCCGTATCCACGGGAATAAAGCTGACGGCGTACATAAAGGTGAGTCCGAAGCCGTACAGCGGAAGGTACGGCCCCGTTAAAAAACCCGGGTTTATCCACTTTTTTGCGCTGAAAAACCTGCGGAACAGTACCTCGGCGCACCAGCCGAGGCAACTGCCCACAAAAAACAGAAAGCAAAGTTCGAGTAAGATCTGCCCTACCATACTTCATTTTTCCTTTGCACCGGGCGGTTCCCCGGCGTCATCTCTTCGCGGCGGCTATCCGCGCAAGCGAGCGCTCCCTTCCCAGAATCCCCATGACCGTGCACAGATCGGGCGAGTTGGGGCTGCCCGTTATGGCTATGCGCACTATCTCGGCGGCGTCGGAGACGTTGCCCTTGTATGCCGCGGGGTTGGCCTTGTATTCGGCATTTTCAGAGGCAAAGCCTGCGGCCGCCGCGGCCGCTTTTACCTTGGCAAACCAGGCCGAATTGTCGTCGTCCTCGCTGTAAGTTGCCGCAAAGGCAGAGAGCATGGCGTTTACCGTATCGTTATCGAAGCGGAAGGAATACGCGGGGGTGAAGGTGTCGTCGAAGAAGTAGTCCATAAGGCGCACGCCCTGCTCGGCGCGCTCGATATCCTTGCGGCGCTTCTTCTGCCCCGCACCCATTATGAGCGCGAGGATGCTTATTATATACTCCCTCTCTTTGAAGTGGGCCCTGTCGGCATCGGTGCCGAATTCCTGCACCCAGCCGTTCAAAAACTCATACATGTCCTCGGGAGAGAGTTTGGAAAGCTCGTCGCGCGAGACGTCGTTGAGCTTATCCAGATCGAAGAGCGCGCCGCTCTTGCCCATTTTGGAAACGGAGAAGGGGAACTGCGTAAAATCCTTTTCGGGATTCTTTGCCGCCCACTCCTCGAAGTTGGAGTTAAGTATGGTCATCAGATACTTTATGACCGCCTGAGGGTAGTAGCCTGCGGCGCGATAGAAATCGAGCGAAAGCTCGGGGTCCTTGCGCTTTGAGAGCTTGCGCTTTGTGCCGCCGTCTACCTTCATGAGCGAACAGGTGTGACCGTAACGCGGCAGGGGGAAGCCGAGCACTTTGAAAAGCTCTATGTGAATGGGCAGGCTGGAGAGCCACTCTTCGCCCCTTATGACGAGAGTCGTGCGCATGAAATGATCGTCAATCGCATGCGCGAAGTGATAGGTGGGGATGCCGTCGGACTTTAAAATCACGACGTCCTGATTATTTTCAGTTACGGTGATGCTGCCCTTAATTGCGTCGCGGAAGGTGTGCTTTATGTTTACGTCGCCCTGCGACTTCAGCCTTATCACGTAGGGGAGGCCCTTATCGAGCGCGGCGTATATCTCCTCCTCGCCCTTATCGCGCCATACGGCGTACTCGCCGTAATAGCCCGTTATCTCCTTCTTTTCGGTCTGCACGCGCCTTATCTCGTCGAGCTCCTCCTCCGTACAGAAGCAGGGATAGGCGAGACCGCGCTCTATAAGATCCTTTGCAAAGGCGCGGTAGAGCGGCGCGCGGCGGCGCTGGTAATATGGGCCGTAGGCATTTTCCCCCTCTATCTCTGCCCCTTCGTCGAAATTAATGCCGAAATACTTCAAAGAGCGGATGACCGACTCCACCGCGCCTTCGACCTTGCGCTTTTCGTCGGTATCCTCAATGCGCAGGTAGAATATGCCGTCCGTGGTATGGGCGGCGCGCTCGTCGGCAAGCGCGCTGTATAAGTTGCCGAGATGTATAAAGCCCGTGGGCGAGGGTGCCAGGCGCGTGACCTCCGCCCTCTCCTTTAAAACACGGGGGGGATATTGACGCTCGCACTCTTCGAGTGCAGGTAAGTTTTCATCGGGAATGAGCCTTGCGGCAAGTTTTTTAAGATCCATGGTAACACCTTGATTTAAATTTGATAACAAATACATTATACCACGCACACGGCAGATAAGTAAATTTTTTTGCCTCACATTTTTGGCTGTCGCCCCTCAAATTTGCCGCCGCGAACGACCGGACACGCGCCGCTGCCGACAGATTTTTTGGGTTTTACCGTGAGAGTGCTTCTACGGGCGCGCAGGCGCGGAAACGAACGGCGGCACATAAACAAGAGCGCCCGCACCGCCTTTTCTGCCGACGCGGCGGCGGCAAGGCCGGCGGCTATGGCCGCAAAAAAGACGATCGCATCCGCCCCGTTTAAAAGAACGCGGGTAAAATTTGCGTTCAAAAGTCCCTCCGCCGCATAAAACATCTGCGCTCCAGGTACTATGGGCACGAGAGCGGGCGTTAAGAACACATCCTGCGGAGCGCCGAAAACACGGGAGAGCACACGTGCCGAGACGTGAGCTGCGGCCGCGGCGAGAAAACCCGACGCGTGCATTCCGAGCGGCTGGGCGAGAGAATAGATCGAATAAGCCGTCAGCGCAGACGGCAGACATTGAAAAATGCGTTCCGGGCGAACGTTCATGAACAGGCAGAACCCTGTCACGCCCATGCCGCAGAAGAGAAGCCGAGCGGTAAATTCCGACCGTCGCGCCCAAAAGTGCGGAAGCGGCAAGAAGGAAAACAGCGCTCCCGCCAGAACATAGCCGAGAGACAGAGCGGCAAGCTCGGCAAAGCAGGCAAACAGGCGTTGTGCGCAGCATGTAAATTCGCCGGAAAAGCCGTCGCGCAGGGCGGCGCACAACTTCAATCCCGGTACCGACGTCATTATGCCGCCCGCTATTACATATTCGGCGCAACAGTCAACCCCGAGCATAAAAGCCGACGAACACAATAAGAGCGATATCGCGCCGCCGAAAAGAGACAGAAAAAACAGGCGCGCCGCGCCCGCTCCGTTGCGCGGGAGCAAAGCAGACATTGCGGAAATCAAGAGGTTAACGACAAGACAGACGAGCGTTTCCGCCGGTCCTCCTTTGAAGAAGGCACAAAATGAAGCGCATGCCAGCCCGCCGCCCGATATTTGTGAGCATACGCTGCGCTTATGCCTGACTGCGGCGGAAAGCATTTTTTCGGCATGAGAAACAGACGCGCCGCCTTCGCACAGGCAGAGGATCCCTAAGCATTTTTCCAGAAGAGCATAGTCATAAACGACGGCGCTTACCCGCCTGCATACCGCTTCAGAGCGATCAATGCAAAGTACTATGCGTGACAAAGATGCGTAAACTTCGGCGTATTTTATGCCGTATGCATTTAAAGCGCGCAACGCGCACGTTTTTGCATAGCATGCAGAGGCCCCGCACGAAATCATGCAGGCGCACAGCTCTGCTGCAAAACAAGCGGCACTCCGGCAAAACAGGCCTCCTGCCCTGCCGCAACGGTTTTTATTACCCATACGGTATACTATACGCGCAAATTTAAAATGTAATCAGCCGAATTAGTAACAATTTTGAAATTGACCGTCGGAACAAAATAATTTGATTTGAATATAAAAAAAATCGGCCGCTTAGCGGCCGACAAAAATATTTGCATTTTTATTTGACTTTCCGGAATACGAACCACAGAATTATGAGCACCTCGAACGGACATGCAGCGACAAACAGCAGCCAGAGCGAAGGCACGGCCGTGAACAGATACATTGCCGTATATATCAGCGCAGCAAGCGACCACAAAATCAGCGAACATGTAACCGCATTTGTTATCTTATTCCCCCAAAGTGCTGAAAATACCGTAAGAACTATCGACGACGCAAGCGCGGCCGCAACAAAACAAAGCCATTCATACTCAAGATCGGGAACATAGCATAAAATGACGAACAGTCCCGTGGCTATGAACCACACCAGGGCAAAGGCAAGAAGGGTGATAAGCACCTGCTTTTTGCGTTTATGCAAAACGGGCCTCACTTCTTTCTCCTTAGGACGGCTGACAAGATCGTCAAGGGTGATGTTATATATCCCGGCTATCTGCATGAGCACGCGTATATCCGGAACCGACTCTCCCCTCTCCCATTTTGACACGGCTTTATCGGAATAATTCAACAGTTCTGCCAGCTGAACCTGCGTAAGATTGGCCTTGGTACGGAAGCGCACAAGATTTTCCGCAATGATATCTTTTATGTCATCAATTTCGTACATAGCATCATTTTAACATATAACAGTCACAAAATCAAGGCAAATTGACCGACTCTACTGTGAGTAGAGTGTGAAATTTTTGCGGTAGAGTGCACATTTTATGCGGTATAGCACGATTTTTTATCTGTAGAGCAATTTAAAAAACAATAGGGTGTTTTCCGACGGAAAAAAGTATATAATTAATTGTGTGAAGCAAAAAAACACGCCGACAGAAATTTGAATTTTAACGGAACATAGAGCAGACATAATATTATTAAAATTACTCACATATTTTAAAGCTTATTAAAAAGGAGGATCCAAGTCTGATGAACTTTGACATATTCGTCGATTCTTCGGCAAACCTTACGGAAAAGATGATAGAAGAATGCGGCATTAAGGTGATTTCCTATGTATGCACCTGCAACGGAAAGGAAGTTATCTGCTACAAAGACGGCGCTACCTTTGCGCAGTCGGCAAAGCAATTTTATTCTGAGATGAGCCGCGGGGCGGACGTATCCACTTCGCTCATTTCGCAGGAGAGATTTGAGGCCGAGTGGGAAAGCTCGCTTAAAGCTGGCAGAGACGTACTGATGTTTACGATATCTTCGCAGGTGAGCGGCACCAACCACCAGGCAAACCTTGCCGCGGAGGCCATGATGAAGAGGTATCCGGGCCGCAGTATATATGTGGCGGACTCCGTTAATTCCTCGCTCGGCGAAGGGCTTCTGGCAGTAAAGGCGGCAAACCTGCGCGACATGGGCGAAACGCTCGACACGTGCGTAAAATGGATCGAAAGCAACAAGTGGAAGATGAACTCTTACTTCACCGTATCGGACCTGAAATATCTGAGGAAGGGCGGAAGAATTTCGGGAGTGACGGCGCTTGCAGGAACGCTTCTGAACATAAAGCCCATATTGAAGGCTGACGGGAACGGCAGGATAGTTATGTGCGGCAGGGTAAAAGGCAGGAGAAAATCTGTTGCCGAGCTCGCCGAATACTATAAGAATTATGCGGTATTCCCGGAAGGCGCGACGGCGGCAATCTGCCACTGCGACTGCGAGGATGAGGCAAACAATCTTGCCGAACTAATAAGAGAACTGGGTGCGCGCGACGTCACCGTTGAATATTACGACATTGTGAGCGGGGCGCACGTAGGCCCCGGCACCATAGCGCTCTTCTTTATGGGCAAAGACAGGCGCGGCGGAGAAAAAGCCGCCGAAAAGAAGGCAGAAGGCAAGACCGCGCACGCCGAAAGCAAGATCTGAACGCTCCCCGCTTTCAGTTTTGCCGCTGTTTAAGCGCGGCAAAGGCATAAAATATTTAACTACTTTGTTTACACAACTCCTAAATAAAAAACTTGGACCGCCGCCGCGCAGATTTTGCGCGGCGGCGGTTCATTGTTTCCAGACCCTGTATAAAGTTGATACCGAACTGAAATTGCGGGACCCCTACTTTTCGGCGGCGGCAAGCACGGCCTGCGCCATAGGTACAGCCGCCTCGCTCCCAGTTATCTGTGCGCCGAGCTCTAAAAGCGTAGCCATTCGTCCCGGAGCTTCAGCTCCCTCCGCTTTTATCATCGCCTTGTCTTTTACTGCGGCCCTGATGAGCTTCAGGTCCTCCTCGTCGGCACCGCTTCCGAACACTCCGCCGGCAGTGCGCACGCAGGTTATTCCGACTTCGCAAATGATGGACAGAAGGCGGGTCAGCTCCTGAGAGGTCAAAAGCGGCGCCTCTAAATTTATCCTTAAAATTGCCTTGCGCGAAGCGCGTTTCAGCCTTTTCAGCTCCTTTTTTACATAGCCCCAGCTGCCCTCTTTTATCGCCGGTACGGGAACGGTGACCTCCACCGCCGCCGCGCCGTCGCGCAGGGCGCGCTTTACCTGCCTGAGCTTTATATCAGTTGTATCCGTCCCGCCGAAAGGCGAAATAAGCGCCACGATCATGACCGGCGAATCTTCGCCCAGAAAGCTGCGCGCAGATTTTACGAGATAGGGCAGCACGCAAACCCCGCCTATGCCGAGCTTTTCACACTCTTTCAACGCGCGGCGAAGAGCGGAGCGCTCGTAAGTCACCGATGTTGCCGAAAGCTCTATCTTTGCGATCAGCGCGCGCGCCTCCGCCACTCGTTTCTGGCGCTTGAACTCGTCGAACTCATGCCTCTCCTGCTGGGATACAAACTGCGGCTGAGGCGGCTGCACATTTTGTACATCCTGAGCTTCAGACGGTACAGCATCCTGCCGCATGTTATTATCAAATGTATTCTGTGTTTCCATAATTTACCTTTTACACCATTATGCCCCAACAAAAGGCAAAATATACGGACAGATTTAAGTTAGTATACAGGCATGAAAGCCATAGGACTGCTGTATCTTGTTCTGCTGTTTATAGCCTGCTTTGTATTTGTGAATATGGTAAAACTCGCCATGCTCGGTCTTAAGAGCATGCAGGAAAAGGAGTCTCCGCCGCCCGAACCAGAGCCCGGAAATAAGAACCAGCCGCAGCCGGTATATTATATTGTGGAAAAGAAAAAGGCGCGGAGCAAGGCCACCTATTCAAAGCCAAGGGAGATTAAATTTTCCGACGACAGGTAGCAAAAGCTGAGCGACGGATATTTTTCGGCGCAACACGCGCTTGATTTTTTGCGGCCTTTATGCTATTATTCAGCCATGGAGATAAGATTTGGCAGCGCCGACGATTTGAATATTCTTGCCGCCGCCGAGGCGCAATGTTTCAACCGCGCCGAGCGCGCAGATACTGAAACTATACGCGAAAGGCTGAACGCCTATCCGAACCACTTTTTGCTGTTGCATGAGGGCGGCGAACTTGCCGCATACATCGACGGCGCAGCGACAAAAGAGCGCGACCTTTCGGACGCGATGTTCGAAGATGTATCCATGCACGACGAAAACGGCGGCTGGCAGATGATATTCGGGCTGGGCGTGCTGCCGAAGTTCCGCGGCAGAGGATATGCCGCGGCGCTGATTAACAGTTTTGCCGAGCTTGCAGAAAGGGAGCGCCGCCTTGGCGTTGTGCTCACCTGCAAGCCGCGCCTTGTGCCCTTTTATACAAAATTCGGCTTTATTGACGAGGGCGTGTGCCCTTCCGTTCACGGCGGGGCGGTGTGGCACCAGATGAGGCTGGAATTTAAGAAGAGATGATTTTATGCGAAAGCGCGAAAGGCGCGCC
>DVHB01000128.1 GCA_018712405.1 Candidatus Coproplasma stercoripullorum | reverse complement strand
CAAAAATGCCGAGCAGGCCGTGCTCGGCATTTTTCGTGAGTTTTGGGAGCTCCGCTCCCCTTGCCGCGACATTATTTAGCCCTCTTATCATATAGTCGCGGCAATTCCCCTCAGGTGAGCTCGCTTTCGCGACAAATTGTGTCGCGCTTAACGGCGAACTAAATTCGCCTTGCGCACGTTAATTATTAAAAAAAGTTCACGAAAATGCGCATGGGCGCGGCGGGCAAAATTGCCTGCCGCGCCCGTTTTCAGCACTAAATTTACCCGCTCAATTTTAACCGCATGAAAAACTTTTTAAAAAAATTTTATAATTTACCAACAAAATGCACAAGCTGGCTGTTATATATGTGAAAGGCTCCCGAAGAGGCAAAAAAATTTCAGCCCTTATGGAGATAAAAAATTACCCCTAAAGGAGATCAATAATGAAAAAGATCACAAAATTATTTGCAGGCATAGCAGTTTTTTCAGCAACGGTGCTGGGCGCGGCGGCGCTGGCCGGCTGCGCGGGCGGCGGAAACGGCATAAACAGCGTAATTGACGACGACAAGATAGCACAGATCAATACCGTGCAGGAAGCCTACGGCTTTTCAGCTGCGACGGCGGGCATGGTGATCTCGGGAATGAACGGCGGCACGGCGGGCGCAAAGGCGGCTAAAAACCGCACATCTGCAAGGTCCCAGGTAACCGACGAAGCGACGATAGCAAGTTTAAACGAATATATGATGCTCGTCGAAAGCCTCCTTTCAGACGGCAACTTCGAGATCACAAGCGGCGCAAACGACAACGCTGAATATGCGCAGTATGCATACAGGATGACTGCCGCATACTACGACATCAACGGCAACAGGATGCAGTACGAAACATACTACAACCAGACACTTGAAGGTTCTTACACCGACCGCGACGACGACTGGTGGGAAGAGGACGAGATAACCGACGTGTATTCGGTGGACGGAGTTATGCTGATAGACGGCGCGGCCTATCCCATGAAGGGCAGGTTTGTGAACGAAACCGAGGGCCGCGAGAGCGAGAGCACGCAGACGCTTAAGGTCACGCTTGACGAAGCCGCGAACAGCTACCTGCTCGTGACCCGGGAGAGCGAGGACGAAGGCAGCGAGAGTGAGACGGAATACGTATATGCACTGTACAGCGGCGGCAGAATGGCAGAGCGCACCACCTTTGAATATGAAAGCGAGCGCGGCGAGACAGAGATAAAGATGACCGTTGCCGACCGCGTGAACGGCACCAGCCAGATGTTTGAATTTGAAAAGGAGAACGAACACGGACGGGAGATCATAAAGATGACCGTGGGCGGAAACGGCGCAAAGCGCGAATATATAGTGCGCGTTGAAACGGACGCAGACGGCAACTCGCAGTACGTTTACTACAGCGGAAACGACGCCGTTTGGCGCGGCGAAAGATGGGACTGAGGCGCGGTCTATAAACGGAATACTTTTGAACGGCTTTAAAAAGACGCGTACATTGAACTGAAATATATGACCCATTAACGGAGCGCTCCTGCGGTCATAAATCCGCAGGGGCGCTCCGTTTTGCAAAAAATATCATAAAACTGCAAATTTTCAGCAGACCCTCCATTTATAAAAAATATTTGACGTATGCTGATGCGCGGGGGCGGCAAACCGCCGCCCCCGCGCATTTTTTGATAATGCACACGGACTGCAAACGGCTAAATTTAATGCCGCCCGCTGAAGAACAATTAAATCAAAAACCAAACGCAACAATTTTACGGCATGCGGACTCCGGTGTCCGCGAATAACAGCAGATACTCTCAGACGGACCTTTCAAGAAATTTGTGCGCAAGCATTTTGTATACCGTCGCCCCCACCGCTATCAATGCGGAGAACACAATAAGCAACACAGCCGCGACATTACCCGTCGAATAAGAAACATATTCTGTTGTCAGTCCGCCGGCAAGCACGGCAGAGGCAACTAATCTGAGTATGCCCGCAATTATGCCCAGACAACCCACGGCATATACTGCGGCAAGCGTACGCTTCCCCATTATTCCGCCGGCAATGTCAAGCAATCTCGGTATGCTCAGCGCCGCACATACTGCGAGCGCCGCCGTAGATGTTATGAGCAAAATGTTTACGGTGAGCTCGCCGAAATATACTGAATCAAATATTTCTTCGGTAGTAAGCGCACCGAAAATTCCCAGAACGCCGTAGCCGGTGGTCCCGTCAACAAGCCCGCCAGACGAAACGAGCTCCGCCACGGCGCTGCCCGCAAGGCCGATGACCGTAAAAGCGAACGCGGCGCAGGCTCCGCAGCAGGCGCCGTTAAATACCAGCGTGCGCGCACCGGCTTCTTTCGCCGCCGCCAGCGCTTTTAACGTTATGCAGGCGGCGAGGGCTATAGCTCCTATAATTATGCCGGCTATGCTTGCTCTGCTGAGAGAGACGTATGTCGTTACAGGGCTGACGCCGACGCTGCTCGAAACGCACGCCATGAACAGCGCGATACCGCAAAGATATACGACATATGTGCCGACGGCATAACCCGTCACGGGCTTATCCGTTCTGCGGGTAAGTCTCTTTATGTAGCGCACTGCGGTGAGAACGAACATCAGTGCCGTACCGGCCAGAGCAAGCGCGGCGCAGATTGTAGTGAGCGCGGTGCCCACAGTAAGCCCGTATTCGGTATATTTCGACCCTCCCGGCAACGCGGCTATCGCATCGTATGCGTCGCCGAAGTAGTGGAATATACCGGTAACTATTCCGTCGCTGACAGAAACGCCGTTTGTATCTACGGTAGTCACCGTTCCGATGAGAAAGACAAATATCATTGCAGCCAAGGCGGCCAGAACGGCGCACGCATCGCCCGCAAAAGAGAGCGCCGCCGTATTTATCCTGCTGAAGAACGATTTTTCGGCGCGGCTCTCTGTCACGGCACGGCCCTCGGCAACGGGCGGTTTTTGAACCGCGGCTGCACCAGGTTTGGCAAACGTGACAGGTTCCGCATAGTGCACCTGTACGCCCGCAGCCCGCCTCACATTGTCATCATCGTTCGCCCTGCTCCCTTCGGGAGTAACCGTTACCCTTGGCAATTCATACACAGGGGCGTTGCGGTTGCTTCCGCAATAGATGCAGTATTCGCCGTCGGCGGGGGTAAGTTTGCCGCAATGCACGCACAAACTCATTCCGTCGAGTCGTCTGCCGCACTTTTTGCAAAACAGCGCCGAAGGCGGGTTTTGCTGATTGCAAAATACACAATCCAAAATTTTGATCCTCCTTTTTTGTGTAATTATAACACTCATTTTTTTAATTTCAACGTAAAAAGGAGGTCATACGGCAAGGACTGACAGCTATTGACAGCGCAGTCATTGTCATGTAACGGCTGCAAGAACATATATTTCCGATACATTCCGGCAGAGCATCGTAAAATGGAGCCGCGCGCCCGAACAGGCGGGCGCGCGGCATAAAACTGCTTCGGATTATCTCTTTACGGCATACCTTATCCAAACAGCGCCGCTTGCATACGTTTTTACGCTTTCAAGCCTCAAAGTGTACACTCCGCTGTCAGAAGGCAGGCCGTCGAACACGGCCGTCATTCCTCCGCGGCCGTCTATTCCGGGGCCGATGAGCAGGCTTACCTCGTCCAAAAGTCCCGCGCGCAAAAAACCCGCGTTTATGCGTCCGCCGCCCACCACCGCCATGCGCTCTACGCCAAACTCTGAAGAGAGTATTTCGCAGGCGCGGGCAAGATCGATTGCATTCCTGCCGCAGGCTATCCACGAGATGCCTCTTCCGTTGAGATATTCGAGGTAACTCTTGTCCGCATTCTCGCTTGTGAGAATAAGACGGGGCATTTCGCCCTCGTCGTCCCACAGAAGACTGCCGCGGGTGTCGGCTACGATTTCATAGCCGCGCGACGCTGCGTTCTTAGCAAACGCCTCGTGCCCGAGCGCCCCGTCGCCGCCCTTAAACTCGCCGGGCGAGGCAAGTTCGAGCTGCGCTGTCACCCTGCCGCTCACCGTGGCGGGTGCGTTCAGCTCTGAAAGGGTGGAATAATACTCCTCCACCCCCGCCAGTTTTTCGGTCATGGCGCAGTCTATCCTGCCGTCGACAGAGCTCATCATATGGCATACAATATATGGTCTTTTCATAACATACTCCTTTAAATTTACGGCGACTGTTACTATCGCTTCCACGATTACTTTAACATTCAAGTCAACTTCAATGTCAACCAAAATCGCACATAACATATGATGATATTTAAAACATATCCGCAACGGCCGTGCGGACGCCGTCTGATGCGGGCGCACAGAACCGGCAAACAGAATTTTTGAAATTTATGATTATAAAATAATAAATTAGTTTAAAATTGAGTTGACACGGCTGGCCTAATTTGCTATAATCGATAAGCATTGAGTTGCGAAGACAGTCTCTGCCGCCATCTGCGCGCGCAAGACGAGCACAAAACCTGCGGGTGTAGTTCAATGGTAGAACACTAGCCTTCCAAGCTG
>DVHB01000127.1 GCA_018712405.1 Candidatus Coproplasma stercoripullorum | reverse complement strand
GAAAAGCCCGCGGAGGGCGCAAAATTTGCGCCCTCCGCGGGCTTATGTTTTAACATTACTTTAATTTAACGCTGTTTTTATTGTTTTGACTGTTTATGAAAACAGAGCGTTGCGCTTTGCGATGATATCTTTATACTTATTTAAGTAAGTGGGGATATCTTTTGGCGAGGCGAGGCGCTCTATCCTGTTTTCGGCGCCGAACACGCGCTTTGAGATGGCGCCCGCGCCCACGGCTATGTTGGAGCAGATCTCTTCCATGGTGCCTATGTTGTAGGCGCACTCCTTGCCAGGCTTTGCCCAGCCCGTATTTTCGCCGTTGCCCGCCTGGTACTTCTGGCGGTAGAGATAATAGGGATCGTACCCCGCCGAAGTGAGCATACGGCGCGAGAGAGCGAGCATATCGCCGATATCTGCCACGCTTAAGCGTGAAACATTTTCTTTGAGTTTTGCGCCCGATTTTAAGCACAGCGAATGGACGGTGATATTTTCGGGCTCCAGCGCGATAGCCGCGGAGAGCGAGCGTTCAAAATCAGCCAAAGTTTCGTCGGCAAGGCCTGCAATAAGATCGATATTGATATCGAACGGGTAACGGCGCGCCATTTTGAAAGCCTCTAAAGTCTGCTCAGCAGTATGCCTGCGGCCGATAGCGGCGAGCGTTTTATCTGAAAAAGTCTGCGGGTTTACGCATATCCTGTTTACGCCCGCACATGAAGTCACATCAAGTTTTTCTTCGGTGAAAGTATCGGGTCTGCCCGCCTCCACCGTGTATTCAGCGCCGCCTGTCGGAAGGGCGGCTATGGCGGAATACACCCTTTTGAGCTGCTCCGCCGAGAGGCAGAAGGGCGTGCCGCCGCCGATATACACCGAATTAACCCTTGTGACGACAGCCTTGAGGCTGGAAATTTCCTCCACGAGGCAATTTATATAATCTTCGATATACCGCTGCACGGCCGAATAGGGCGCGGTGATGAAGGAGCAATATTCGCACTTTGTGGGGCAGAAGGGCAGGCTGACGAAAATATCCTCGCCCGCGCCCCTGTTCGCCGAGTAAATTTTGCTCTGCGCGGCTATCACGCGGCGGATGACAGAAATATTTTCGTCGCTGACGCAAAACTTTTTGAACAGCGGCGCAAAATCGCGCCCCTCCGCAAGTTCGGCATACGCCATTTTTGTGGGTCTTATGCCCGTGAGCGCGCCCCACGGCAAGCTCTTTCCGCTCTCTTCAGATAAAAACAGGTAGAACGCGAGCTTTGCCGAGCGCTTTGCATACCTCTTAAGCTCCAGTTCGCCGCGCGGGCGCCATATATCGGAGAAAGTGCGGCTTTCTCCGCCGCACTCTATCGTATTTATGAAGTTGTCGCCGTCGCGCAGAAACGTATGGACAAAATCACGCTCTTCCGCGCCGAATAGGCGAAGCACGTCCATTATCTCCGCGCTTAAAAACTGACAGTTGGTGTTTAGCATAGGAATAAAAATTCTTTATACGCAAAAAAGAGCGCACCATGTGTTAAAAATGCGCACGCTCTTAACCGTGTGAAGATAGCTTGAACCGGCCAATAAAGGCGTTTTATCAGTCTCCTTCATTCACATACGGATTATTCTTGCGTTCGTGCGATAGGGTGGTATCTTCGCCGTGGCCGCAATATACGGTATAGTCGCCGGGAAGAGCGTACAGCTTTTTAATGCTGTTGAAGAGCCGACGGCCGCTGTCGGAAGTAAATTCCGTTCCACCGACCGCTTCGCGGAAGAGTGTGTCGCCCGTGAACAGGCAGCCGTCCGCAAGGTAGCAAACGCTGCCGGCCGTGTGACCGGGCGTGGATATCACCTTGAAATCTATGCCGGCAACAGTTATCGTCTGGCCGCCGCTCAACAGATACACGGGATAGTGCCTTATAAGCCGCTCGCTCTCATCGTTGGCACTGTAAGCGAACATTTTTTCGGCCTCCTCCTCCGTGGTGTAGACTGGGATGCCATAGGAGGCAAAGCGGGCGCAGCCGCCCACATGATCGCTGTGGCCGTGCGTTAAGAGCACGCCCTCGGGAATGAGACCAAGCTCGCGGCATTTGTCGTATACGCGCTCCTGCGCGCAGTCTATCACGGCCGCCGTCTTATTATCGGCGGTAACTATGTATGAATTGCAGACATCCTCTGTAGGAGTGATCTTATAAACTTTCATATACTTTTATTCTCCCTTTACATATGGATTGAACTCGCGCTCGTGCGAGAGAGTAGTGTCGTCGCCGTGGCCGCTGTATACAGTAAAGTCGCCGGGAAGCACATACAGCTTTTTGAGGCTGTTGAAAAGCTGGCGCCAGCTGCCAGACGGAAGATCTGTGCGGCCGACATTTTCGCGGAATAGTGTGTCCCCGGTGAAGAGACAACCTTCGGCGAGGTAGCACACGCTGCCCGCAGAGTGACCGGGCGTGGATATCACCTTGAAATCTATGCCGGCGACAGTTATCGTCTGACCGCCGCTCAACAGATATACGGGGAAGTGTTTTATTATTCCTCCCATTGAGTTGTAATCGTCGCCGAACATGTTCTCTGCTTCCTCTTCAGTCGTATAGATGGGGATATTGTAGGAGGCGAAGCGCGCGCAGCCGCCTACATGGTCGTAGTGGCCGTGCGTCAAGAGCACGCCCTCGGGCTTGAGGCCGAGTTCGCGGCACCTGTCATACACCTGCTCCTGTGCGCAGTCTATCACGGCCGCCGTTTTATTGTCGGCTGTCACGATATATGAATTGGATGCAAATCCCGTGGGATAGATCTTGTAAACTTTCATAAATTTATTCCTCTGTGTGCGGACATGATGACTTTTATGCCCCCCGCACCGTGATTTTATATTCAGATTTTGCCTTAAAGTTCTTATATAAATCTTTGAAATTTCTGCCGCGCGGGGCTTAAACCATGTCAGCCCGAGGTGCGGTATACGTCGATCATGCGCTTGTCCTTCTTTAAATGGTTGATGAGAAGGTCTAAATCGGAGCGTTTGTTGAGGCGCACGTTTATATCGACGACGGCCTGTTTGCTCTTATCCAGCCTTCCCACTATCTGCGTGAGCGAGAGGTGCATGGCGGCGATCTCCGAAGTTACGAATGCGACGAGACCGTCGTGGTCGTCGGCGACTACGCGTATGCCCACGATAAATTCAGAGCCGGTGTCGGCCGTCCACTGCGCGGGCTGGATGCGGTCGGGGTCGTAGTCCTTCAGGTTGGGGCAGTCTTTACGGTGGACGATCACGCCCCTGCCGCGCGACACGAATCCTACGATATCGTCGCCGGGGACGGGATTGCAGCAACGCGCAAAGCGCACCATCAATCCGGCCATGCCGCGGACGGTGACGCTCGATTCCGAGGCCTTGCCGCTCTTGCCGGGAAGGGTGGAGCCCGGTTCCTTGGGTATGGCCTTTTTGTAGTAATCGATGAGTTTATAGATTATCTGGTTTACGCTCACTGCGCCATAGCCCACGGAGGCGAACATTTCGTCCATGGACGAGAACACCAGCTTTTGCGAGAGTTTTTCAAAGGAATCGTTGTTCAAAAGGTCATTAAGATTATAACCCCTGCGCCTTGCCTCCGCCTCGAGCATTGACTTGCCCGTGCGGGCGTTCTCTTCCTTCATCTCTTTCTTGAAGAACTGCCTTATCTTGGCGCGCGCCGAGCCCGATTTTACATACTTGAGCCAGTCCCACGAGGGGCCTTTGCTGTTCGGCGAGGTGAGTATCTCCACCACATCGCCCGTGTGAAGCGTGGAGTTTAAAGGAACGATCTTTGAATTTACCTTTGCCCCCACGCACTTGTTGCCCACTTCGGAGTGGATGGCGTAGGCGAAGTCGATGGGAGTTGCCTCAAGCGGAAGGGAGATTACCTTGCCGTGAGGGGTGAACACGAGGAGCTCGTTGGTATAGAGATCGGTCTTGAGGCTCTCTACGAACTCCTTGGCGCTGCCCGTGCTGCCCTCCCAGTCCATTACATCGCGTATCCAGGCAAGGCGCGCGTCGAAGTTGTTGTCTTGCCCGCCCTTCTGCTCCTTATAGCGCCAGTGCGCCGCGATACCGTATTCGGCCATGTGGTGCATTTCGAACGTTCGTATCTGAATTTCAAACACCTTGCCGAAGTCGGTGACTACCGTCGTGTGGAGCGACTGATACATGTTGCGCTTGGGCATGGCGATGTAGTCCTTTATCCTGCCGGGCACGGGCTTCCACTTTTTGTGGATCTTGCCGAGCACTTCGTAGCACTCTTCGGTGGTGTTGACTATCACGCGCACGGCGGAGAGGTCGTATATCTGGTCGAGCGTCTTGCCCGAATTTTTCATCTTTTTGTATATGGAATAGAAGTGCTTGGGCCTGCCGAACACATCTCCCTTTATGCCGCTCTCGTCGAGGATCTCCTTGAGTTCCTTTACGCAGGCGTCGATGAACGCGCGGCGCTCTTCGAGCTTTTGGTGGATGTTGGTGACGAGATATTCATATGCCTTGGGGTCAAGGTATTTTAGGCACAGATCCTCGAGCTCGCACTTGATCTGCGAAATGCCGAGACGGCCTGCAAGCGGAGTGTAAATTTCCAGCGTCTCCTTGGCTATCCTCTGCTGGCGCTCGTCAGAGAGGAAGTTCAAAGAGCGCATGTTGTGCAGCCTGTCGGCAAGTTTGATTATTATGACGCGCACGTCGTTGGCCATGGCGACGAAGATCTTGCGGAAATTTTCGATATCCTCCTCTTCGTGCGTCTGGTAGTGGATTTTATCGAGTTTGGTGACGCCGTCGACGAGAGTATACACCTCCTCGCCGAAGCGGCTTATTATATCGTCCTTGGTTGCGGGCGTATCCTCTATCACGTCATGCAGAAAAGCCGCGGCGACAGTGGGCGCGTCGAGGCCGAGATCGATGAGTATTTCCGCAACGGCGCACGGGTGCGTAAAGTACGGTTCGCCCGAGGCTCGCTTCTGGTTTGCATGCATCTGTTCGGCATACTTATACGCCGAGAGAAGCATCTCCCTCTCCTGTTCGGGATAGTTTTCGTAAATTTTATCTAAAACGGTCTTCATAAAAAAATTCACAAATTTTCCGTGCGGCCGCGCCCGCAAAATTTCGTGAGTCCTTAGGAACTAAGGTCTCGCGCGGCGAGCGGTAAAGTTCCGCCGCGCTCGGTCACCGCTCGCACATTGCACTATGTGCTCGCTCATCTCACATTGCACAAACAGTGGATACCCACTGTTTGAAGAACTGCAATGTTCGTCTCTTCGCGCGACCTTAAGGGCCCACGGAGCGTATAGTCGCGCGAATTCACCTCCAGTGAGCCCGCTATCGCGGCAAATTGTGTCGCGCTTAACGGCGAACTAAATTCGCCTTGCGCAGAATTATTGTTTTAGAAATAATTCCGCATAAAGTCCCCCTTGCAAAAGGGGGGAAAGCGAGCAAGGCGAGCGTAAAGGGGGATATATACCACTCGACGATTGTTAAGATTATTTGAAAAGCCGCATAAAGCCTCCCCTTTGAAAAGTGGGAGGCATGTTGTTTTGTGTGCATTTTAACAGGGCTTTAACATAAATTCTATCAAATCTTTACGGCGCCTTTTAAAATTTTAAATATTATTGCCATATAATGGCAATAACAACATACGAGGAGGCTGAATGCCATGAAGGTTTACGAGCTTGAAGAAAAGGAAGAGGGCGTGCTCGCCGTGAGCGGGGAAGAAAGGCCAAAGGCAAAGCGCGGTACGGTAAAAAAGGTGCTGGCGGCGTGCGCGGCGGCGCTCGGCGTGGTGTTTGAAGCGGTTATGGGTATACCCGTGTATATGGTAATTGCGGTCGTCGCGCTGTTTGCCCTTCCCGCGGCGCTCATCTCGCGCTCGAAGAGGCGTGCGGAAGAGCGCGTCCGCTGACGGCGCTCCCGTTAATATTTTTTTAACAAAACAAATACAAAACGTTTACTCTGTATTATAATTTAATAAACATTGCGCGTGTATGATGAGGGCATAAAATAAATCGAGGAGATAAAAATATGACTTCATACAGCAAAAAAGATCTGAAAATTGCGCAAAATATACGAGAGCATTACGGCGAACACAAGGAGAGCGACCTTGAAAAACTCAGAAAGCTCGACGAGAGGGTAAAGCGCCCGGCCGATATATTTGCCTATACGTTCGGCATAGCCGGCGCGCTGGTTCTGGGCGTGGGCATGTGTATATGTATGGGCGTGCTCGGCGGCGAGGGGTTGTTCCCCGTCGGCGTTGTTGTCGGCGTGGCGGGAATTGCAATGGTAATCGTCAACTACTTTATATACCGCGCAATTTTAAAAAGTCGCAAAAAGAAGTATTCCGCCGAAGTTTTGGCGCTGTCCGACAAAATTCTCGGCGGGCAGGAGTAAAGGCCTGGAGCGCCTCTTTGCAGGGCATATAAAACTGTTGACAGCGCAGCGTATTTATGATAAAATATATATATCACATAAAACGCAAGGGGATATATAAAGTCATGTCCGAAGGAATGGGCGACTGTAGCGACGCTCACCCACGAATAGATTTTAATTTGACCTAACTTTTTTAAAGGCATAGCCGTCGGGTGCAGACCTGCATGGTTATGTCTTTTTGCGTTTTAAATTTTTTGTTACAGGAGGATTTTTTAAAAAGACGCCATGGAAGACCAACAACAACGGCCTTGGCACGCGATGTCTTACCGACAGGCCGAAGAGGTCCTGAAGACGAGCGAAGAGGGCCTTTCCGACGAGGAGGCGGCGGCCCGATTGCAGAAGTACGGCAAAAACGTACTTAAAGAGGTGAAACCTAAGAGCGTATGGAGGATGATCTGGGAACAGATATCCGACATCATGGTAATAATTTTGTTCCTTGCCATGATATTCTCGCTCGTGATGTATTTCTTGCCCGAAGATATGGGCGGCGGCGAGGGCTTGCCCGAAGCCATAGTGATCCTATGCGTGATAGTCCTTAACGCCTCGGTGGGCGTTATCCAGGAAAAGAAAGCGGCCGACGCGTTAGAGGCTCTCAAAAATATGACGGCGCCCAATGCGCGCGTTCTGAGGAACGGCGAGGAGAGTGTGGTGCCCGCCAGCGAGCTCGTGCCGGGCGATATAGTGTATCTCGAGGACGGCGCTATCGTTCCCGCGGACATAAGGATTATAAACGACAACAACATGAGCATACAGGAGGCGTCGCTCACCGGCGAGAGCGTACCCGTCCCCAAGGACGGGCCCACAGTGCTTCCGGAAGACGCTCCGCTCGGCGACAGGGTCAATATGGCGTTTTCGTCGTCGATTGTTATGTACGGCAACGCCGTCGGCATAGTCGTCGGTACGGGTATGAATACCGAGGTCGGCAAAATAGCCGATATGCTAAAGACCCAGGACGACTTCCAGACTCCGATAAAAAAGAAACTCAATTCCGTCGGCAAAATACTTACGCTCGTCGGAGTGATCGTCTGTGTCGCAATAATGGTGATAGGTTTTCTCGATACCCGTGTTCACCGCGAATGGTACGACCTCGTATTCCTCGGAATATCGCTTGCGATATCGATAATTCCCGAGGGACTGCCCGCTACGGCGACGATCATCATGGCGTTCGGCGTTCAGCGAATGGCGAAAAAGAATGCGCTGGTCAAAAGTTTGCCCGCCGTCGAAACGCTCGGTTCGGCTACGGTTGTGTGTTGCGACAAGACCGGCACGCTTACTCTGAACAAGATGACGGTGACGCATGTGGCAGTCGGTTCAGACTTTGAAATGGGAATGACGACGCTCACCGAAAATCTGAAGGATAAGTACGGCCGCAATATATACCAGGACCTTTTAGATGCCTGTGCGCTGTGCGGTAACGCGCATATGGATCCCGACCGCCCGGGCGAGACCATGGGCGACCCCACCGAGGGCGCGCTCATACTCTTTGCCGATAAATTCGGAATAAATTCCGAGGACTATGAGGACGAGCACCCGAGAATGTTCGAGCAGCCCTTTGATTCGGACAGGAAGCGCATGACAACTCTAAATCAGATGTCTGAAGGGCTTGTCGCATATACCAAAGGGGCCGTTGATGAAATGCTGCCGCTTTGTACGCACTATCTCACGAGCAACGGTGTCAGGGAGATGACTGACGTTGACAGGCGCAAAATACTTGATCTGTGCAACAACATGTCCAAAAACGCGCTGCGCGTCCTCGGTTTTGCCAAGAGAAAGCTTGTAAAGGTGCCCGAGAACGAGACGGACGATATCGAATTCGATATGACGTTCGTGGGCGCCGTCGGCATGATAGATCCTCCCCGAAAGGAGGTTATAGGCGCCGTTGAAACCTGCCATGAGGCGGGCATACGCGTAATTATGATAACGGGCGACCACAAGGTAACGGCGCTTGCGATTGCCAAACAGCTGCATATCTTCCGCAAGGGCAACACCGTTATAACCGGTCCCGAGCTAGACGAGATGACCGACGAACAGCTCGACGAGGCTGTAAAGGACTGCGTGGTGTTCGCGCGCGTATCTCCCTCGGATAAACTGAGAATAATCAAATCGCTGAAGCGCACGGGCGAAGTCGCCGCCATGACGGGCGACGGCGTGAACGACAGTCCCGCCTTGAAGGAGGCCGATATCGGCGTCGCCATGGGCATAACGGGCACCGACGTCGCCAAAGAGGCCGCCGACATGATTCTGCTCGACGACAACTTTACGACGATAGAGCACGCCATACGAGAGGGCAGGCGCGTTTACCGAAACATCCAAAAGGTAATTCAGTTTCTCGTTGCGGGCAACATATCCGAAATTTTAACGCTGTTTCTGGCATTCATATTCGGCTGGGAGGACCCCATACTTGCAATACATGTATTGCTCATAAACCTTGCCACCGACTCGCTCCCCGCGATAGCGCTCGGCGTGGACCCTGCCGACAGAAACGTCATGAAGGTGCCGCCCGTAAAGAGCGGAACTCTCTTTGAAAAGGGCGTTATAATCAGGATAGTCGTGCACGGACTGTTCATCACGGCTTCGGCGTTGTCGGCCTATGCCGTTGCAGAGCTTGCGCCGATAAATTTAAACGGCAACGAAAGGCACGAAGTGGCTATGACCATGACGTTTATGGTGCTGGCGCTTTCGCAGCTGGTACACGCCATAAACCAGCGTTCGAATTACGACAGCGTGTTCCGTCCCGGACAGGGCCACAATCATTTCCTGTACGGCGCTATGGCGGCCTCGCTTGCAATAGTTGCTTTTGTTTCGTTTGTTCCCGGCATTATGGACTTCTTCGAGCTCGTATATCTTGACTGGAGCTGTTATCTCATCGTGCTCGCGCTTGCAGTCTTTCCCCTTGTCGCGGTGGAGATAACCAAGGTTTTCATGCGCATATGGAAGAAGATGCACACCGCCGCCCAGCCCGATCTGGCGGATTGATTTCGGCGACGGCGCAGCGCATAGACCGCTTCAAATTTTGTTGATACAGAGCGAAAAAACTTATTTTTAGCGTTAGTGCTGAATTAAAACAGCGGCGCGGGCGAAATTTTCGCCCGCGCCGCATTATAGATTCGGCTCGATTCAATCATTATTTTAAGGCGTTTCTGATTGACATTAAATTATTTTTTGTAATAATGCCGTCATTATAAGCGGATTGAAAATCTGCTATCTCTTTTGATTGCGTATAAACTATCAATGAATAGCTGCCGTTAGGCAAGTCGCATACAAAAACATCATCCACATAATATTCTATAACTGTTTCGGAAACGACCAGATTGTTGCTGCGGCAACTCATCATGGCAACAATATTGCCCGAATAGGTACCGCCGTACTTTTCAAATTGCGTTTCGTAAATGCTGTCATCATATGAATATGCATAACTGAAATAAGCTGTTTCTATCTCGGCTTTCGTTTCGTCCGACAATTGCTCTTTACAGGCCGCCGCCCCCAAACATGCAAAAATAAAGACGGAAAACATGCCTAATAATAAAAATTTTTTTATTTTGCTCATATCGGCCTCCTTATAAATGACGTATTAAGTTATTTTTTTGCCGGTGGACGAACTGCCGGTTTTTTTTAAATTGTCGGGCAATTTGATTTTAGCATAAGCGTGGGCAAATTTCAAGGGGGGAGCAGTTTATAAAATATTTTATAAATAATGAAACAGAGGGCGTCCCGCGCAAAGAAACTTTGCGCGGGACGCCCTCTGTTTTTTGACGGCAAAAAATTTTACAAGTTTTGGCGTTAAAACGCTTTACAAATTTAAAGTATGAAAGTAAAATGTATATGTAACACTTTAAACTACGGAAGGGGAAGGTTTTATGTCTTTAAACGAAAAGAACGATAACGAAAAATTTGACAGGGAACAGGCGAGGAGGGACTTGTATGAGCTGTTCGCGGGAATTTCCAGCGCGGACGACTTTGAAAGGCTGCTCGCAGATCTGTGCACCTATACCGAGGTGGAGCAGCTTTCCCAGCGCCTTCTTTGTGCCAGGCTGCTGCTGAAGGGGTATACTTACAACAGGATAATAGAAATAACCGATATCTCCTCGGCGACGCTTTCGCGCGTGTCGCGCTGTCTGCAGCACGGCAGCGGCGGATACCGCGAAATTTTAGGGAAGTATAACGGCGGGGAAGGGGAAAATGTGTAACGATACGCTCAGCGGCGAAGAACTGCTCTATCTGAATTTAAAGGCCCTTTATGAGGGCTTCGGCTACGCCCGCTTTCAGATGCGGCGGTTCGAGGAATACTCGCTCTATGCCGACAATTTAAACTTTTTAAAGAGCCGCGACATAATAACCTTCGGCGGGCGCGACGGCAGACTGCTCGCCTTAAAGCCCGACGTCACGCTCTCTATCGTCAAAAACTGTAAGGGGGCAAAAGAGCGCGTGCGCAAGGTGTATTACCGTGAGAGCGTGTACCGCACCGACCGCCCCGGCGGGCAGTTCAGGGAGATTAACCAGATAGGTCTGGAGTGTGTGGGCGAGCTCGATTTTTACGCCGGGCTGGAGGTGCTGTACCTTGCGGCCGAAAGCTTAAAGGCGGTCGGCGGCGGGTATGTGATGGACATCTCGCACATGGGCGCGCTCGAGGGTATCGCCGAAAGCTGCGGTATGGCCTCCCTGCCCGAGGAGGTTATGGCGTGCGTGCGCTCGCGCAACCTGCACGACATGAAGACCGTGTGCATGTCCTGCGGCATGGGTGAGGACGCGGCGGGCAAGCTGCGTACCCTTCTCTCGGCAAACGGCAGCAATGCAAAAAAGCTCACGCTCCTTCGTTCGCTCTTTCCCGAAAGCGAAAAGTGTCTTTTGGCTGCAGGCGAGCTCGAGGGGTTGTTGGCCGCGCTCGGCGATACTGCGGGCGCGTTTGTGGTGGATTTTTCTCTTCTGAACGACCCTGCTTATTACAACGGCGTGATATTTCAGGGGTATGTCGATAAGTTTCCCCGCGCCGTGCTCTCGGGCGGCAGGTACGACAATCTCGTAAAAAAGTTCGGCGCAGGCTCGGGCGGCGCAGGTTTCGCTCTCTATCCCGACGAGCTCGGATTCTATATGGGCAAGAGTGACGGATATGACGCCGACTGTCTGGTGCTGTACGGCGAAGATGCTCCCGCCGCCGAGATTTTAAGGACGGTGAAAGAACTTTTCAAAAGCGGGAAAACAGCGTTTGCCGCAGGTTCGCTTCCCGAGGGGAAACGTTTCGGTGAGATAATAAAACTTTAAGTTTATTGTAAATAAAATTGTTCAAAAATACCATTTTTTATAAATAAAACTTGTAAATTTCAGGATAACGACATATGCTTAACGTGGCGTTGCCCAAGGGAAGGCTGGGCGAAAAAGTTTATAAAATGCTCGAGCGCGCGGGCTATTCGTGCGAGGAGCTGCTAAAAGATACGCGCAAACTCGTGTTTACCGACGAGAAGAGCGGCGTGAGTTATTTTTGGGTAAAGCCCACAGATGTTACGGTGTACGTCGAGCACGGCGTGGCGGATATAGGCGTTGCGGGCAAGGACATACTTGCCGAGAGCGGCGCCGACGTGTATGAACTTTTAGACTTAAAGACGGGCAGATGCCGCATGTGCGTCGCTTCGGTGAACGGTTTCAGGGAGGATCTGACGCGCCCGCTGCGCGTCGCCACCAAATTCCCTCATGTGGCCGAGCGCTATTTCTCGTCGAAGAACAGGGATATCGAGGTGATAAAACTATACGGCTCGATAGAACTCGCGCCCATTTTAGGGCTCTCTGACGTAATTGTCGACATAGTTGAAACGGGTTCTACCCTGCGGGAAAACAACATGGGCGTTCTGGAAGAGATATTCCCCATATCCGCGCGGCTTATCGCCAACAAGGCGCGCTATAAGTTCAAGAGAGAGGAGATAGATGCCTGCGTAAAGAGGCTGAAGGAGGAACTTCCCGATGATTAAAATTTATAAAGACTATAAAACGCAGGATATCTTGTCGCGCAAGATAGACGACTACGGCGAGTACGAGGGTACCGTCAAGGAGATTTTAAAAAACGTCGCCTCGCGCGGGGACGCCGCCGTTAAGGAATACTGCCAGAAGTTCGACGGCTTTTCAGGGCAATCGCTCGAGGTGAGCGAGGATGAGTTTGAAGAGGCGGAGGCCGCCCTCTCTGAAGATTTTAAAAAAGTTGTGCGCGCCTCGGCGGCAAATATCGCTTTTTTCCATGAAAAGCAGGTAAAGACCGGTTTTGAGACGGAGAAGGAGGGCGGGGTCATTCTCGGGCAGAAATATACCCCCGTCGCCGTTGCGGGCGTGTATGTCCCCGGCGGCACGGCGAGCTACCCCTCCACCGTTTTAATGGATGTGATCCCTGCAAAAATCGCGGGGGTGCGCAACATAATTATGGCCACGCCCGTAAAAGCCGACGGCAAGGTAAAGCCCGAAATTTTGTATGCCGCTCGCGTCGCGGGGGCAGACAGGGTGTTCAAGGTCGGCGGAGCTCAGGCGATAGCCGCGCTTGCCTACGGCACGGAGAGCATACCCAAGGCCGATGTGATTGTCGGCCCCGGCAACATATTTGTGGCGCTCGCCAAAAAGCTGGTGTACGGCATAGTAAATGTCGACATGATAGCCGGCCCCTCGGAAATACTCGTCATTGCCGATGGGAGATCGAACCCCGTGTTCGTCGCGGCAGACCTTCTGTCGCAGGCCGAGCACGACAAGCTCGCTTCGGCGGTGCTGGTTACAGACAGCGAAGCGCTCGCAGAGGCCGTACAGATTGAAATTGAACGGCAACTATGCCTCATGCAACGGCAGGAAATAGCCCGCGCCTCTATCGAAAACAACGGCAAGATAATCATATGCGAGAGCATTGAAAAGGCCATAAATATCGCCAACGAGATCGCGCCCGAACACCTCGAGCTGTGCGTGGACGAGCCCATGGCCTACCTGGATAATATAAAGAACGCAGGCTCTATATTCCTCGGCAGATACACGCCCGAGGCATTGGGCGACTACTATGCCGGCCCCAACCACACGCTGCCCACAAACGGCGCGGCAAAATTTTCTTCCCCGCTGTCTGTTGACGACTTCGTGAAGAAGTCATCCTATATCCGCTATACGCAGGGCGAGCTTTTAAAGGCGGCGGAAAACGTTATAAGATTTGCCGAGAGCGAGGGGCTGTTCGGCCACGCAAACTCTGTAAAGGTGCGCGTCGAGGCGGCCGCAAAGGGCGACAGATAAAAACCTGAAAAGCCGTTATTTGCGGCATATATTGGGGGCAATTGAAAATAATGAGTGAATTTCTAAGTAAAGATCTGAAGGGTCTTGAGCCCTACGTCCCCGGCGAACAGCCGCAGGACAGGCGCTATGTAAAACTAAACACCAACGAGAGTCCCTTTCCTCCCGCACCCGGTGCCGTTGAGGCGGCAAAGGCGCAGACAGGGGCTTTGAACCTCTATTCCGATCCCGTCTGCGCGCCGTTGAAGCGCGCCGTGGCCGCGGTTTACGGCCTTGAAGAGTGCAATGTGACGGCGGGCAACGGTTCTGACGAGAATCTGGCGCACATATTCCGCGCCTTTCTTACGGATAAGGGCGTGGCCTTCCCCGATATAACATACGGCTTTTATCCCGTGCTGTGTTCGCTTTTGAACATGGAGCACAAAACGGTGCCCCTCAAAGAAGATTTTTCCATAGATATTTCCGACTACGAAAATATTGATTGCCCCGTATGTATAGCCAATCCAAACGCGCAGACGGGCATGTATCTGCCTCCTGCAGAGATAGAAAAATTGCTTTTGCAAAACGCTGGCAGACTTGTTATAATAGATGAGGCGTATATCGATTTCGGCGGCACGTCGTGCGCGCCCCTCGTCAATAAATATAAAAATCTCATCGTCGTACAGACGATGTCAAAATCGCGCTCGCTTGCGGGCGCAAGAGTGGGCTTTGCCTTTGCCTGCAAAGATATAATTGCCGATTTGGAGAGCGTGCGAGCCTCGTTCAACCCGTATAATATCAACCGAATGAGCATGTTTGCCGCGGTTGAAAGCCTTAAAGATAAAAGTTATTTTGAAGAGTGCACGCAAAAAATTGCGTTCGTTCGCGAATATACCGCGGTCAATCTTATGGAGCTGGGGTTTAAGGTACTGCCTTCGAGGGCAAATTTCCTGCTCGCTTCGCACAAAAGCATAGGCGGCGGGGAGCTGTATGCAAGGCTCAAAGAGCGCGGCATACTCGTGCGCCACTTCTCCGATGAACGCATCAGAAATTTTGTGCGCGTCAGCATCGGCTCAAAGGAGCAGATGGACTTATTTTTGGGCGCTGTGCGCGCCATACTTGGGGAGGTCTGAAAATGAGATACGCCGAAGTCAACAGAAAGACAAACGAAACGGATATACAGATAAAGCTCACGCTTGAGGGTAGCGGCCGCTACGACGTAAAGTCGGGCAGCGGTTTTTTCGACCACATGCTCGAGCAGTTCGCCCGCCACGGCGGGTTCGATATATATCTGCGCTGCAAGGGCGATACGGGGGTGGATTTTCACCACTCGGCCGAGGACTGCGGCATAGCGCTCGGCACGGCGTTTTTGCAGGCGCTGGGCGATAAACGCGGCATATGCCGCTATGGATGGGCGGCTCTTCCCATGGACGAGGCGCTGATATTGTGCGCCGCAGACCTGAGCGGCCGCACGGCGCTCAACTTCGACGTCTCTTTCCCCGGAGAATACCGTCTGGGCGATTTCGACTGCGAGCTGTTCAAGGAATTTTTCCTCGCGTTTGCGCGCGCCTGTCCCATGGCGCTGCACTTCAAAAAACTGTACGGCGAAAATAACCATCACGTGGCCGAGGGTGCGTTCAAGGCCTTTGCAAAGGTGATGGCGCAGGCCGTTAAGTTGGATCCCGAAAGAGGCGGGGCGCTCCCCACCACAAAGGGAGTGCTATGATAGCGGTTATAGATTACGGGGTGGGCAACCTCTTTTCGCTGTCCGCCTCGCTGAAATATATCGGCGCGGAGAGCGCCGTAACTTCAGATGAAAGTGTAATACGGGGCAGTTCTGCGATAATCCTGCCGGGCGTGGGTGCCTTTGCCGACGCATACAAAAAGCTGGAAAACAGCGGTCTTATCCCCGTTTTAAGGACGGAGGTGGCGGCTGGCAAGCCCGTACTCGGCATCTGCCTGGGTATGCAGCTGCTGTTCGACAGGAGCTTTGAATACGGCGAGCATGAGGGCCTCGGGCTCATTCCCGGCGAGGTGCGCCCCATAGCACCCGATTTAAAAGATAGGCTCAAGGTGCCGCACATGGGCTGGAACAGCCTCGATTTTTGTCGGCCCTCGCCGCTGTATAAGTACTTAAATGGCGGGGAGTATGTGTATTTCGTGCACTCGTATTATGCCAAAAACTGTGAAGATTTCGTCACGGCGACAAGCTCTTACGGCGGCATCGATCTTACGGCTTCGGCCGAACGCGGCAACGTATTCGGTACGCAGTTCCACCCCGAAAAGAGCGGCGCAACGGGACTTAAAATTCTGCGCGCATTTTCGGAGATGAAGTAAATTTTTGAAGATGAGTTAAATTGCCCCCAATATATCCCTTAACTATTCTGTATTTTTACTGCTGAAGATAATGCTGTGATAGGTACCGTTAAAGAGGTTTGATGATATGAAAATTTACCCTGCAATAGATATCCGCGGCGGCAATGCCGTGCGCCTTAAACAGGGCGATTACAATAAGGAGACGGTGTATTCCGCCGACCCCGTCGAAGTCGCCTTAAAGTTCAAAGAGGCGGGCGCAACCTGCCTGCACGTCGTCGATCTCGACGGCGCGCTCGAGGGCGAACTTGTAAACAGCGAAATAATCAAAAAAATCGTCGGGCGCACCGGCCTGTATGTTCAGGCTGGCGGCGGCGTGCGCTCGCTCACACGCATAGAACAGTATTTAAACGCGGGCGTGAGCAGGGTAATACTCGGCTCGGCGGCCGTCGACAACTTTACCATTGTCACCGATGCGGTAAAGTTTTTCGGAGGTAAAGTGGCGGTGGGCGTCGATTCGTTCGGCGGCAAGGTCGCCGTGCACGGCTGGAAGACCGTTACCGATATAGACTCCATAGATTTCTGCCGCAAACTGCGCGAACTCGGCGTTCACACCGTGATATTCACCGATATCTCGCGCGACGGCATGTTGGGCGGCTCGAATTTTGCCGCCTATGAAGAACTCGTAAAGATAAAGGGATTAAGAGTGATCGCCTCGGGCGGGATCAGTAATATTTCAGAGATAAAAAAGCTCGCCGAAATAAACGTGCGCGGCGTTGTGCTCGGTAAGGCGCTGTACGACGGCGTGCTCGATTTAAAAGATACGATAAAAGAGTGCCAGGATGTTAGCTAAAAGAATAATCCCCTGCCTCGACGTAAAGGACGGCATGGTGGTAAAGGGTAAAAATTTTGAAGGCATACGCGAGGTGCAGTCGCCCGTCGCGCTCGCGCAGAAGTACAACCTCTCGGGCGCGGACGAGCTGGTGTTTTACGACATCACCGCCTCGGCAGAGGGCAGGGCGCTGTTTGCCGATACGCTGAAAGAGGTGGCCTCCTGCATATTCATTCCGCTCACAGTGGGCGGGGGCATAAACTCGCTTGAGGACTTCGACCGCGTTTTAAAGTGCGGGGCCGACAAGGTGAGCGTAAACACGGGCGCCATACGCGACCCTTCGCTCATAGGCCGCGCCGCGAAGCGCTACGGCGATCAGTGCGTTGTGCTCTCAATGGATGTAAAGCGGATAGATGATAAATTTGTCGTCTTTTCGCACGGCGGGCGCATTAATACGGGGATATATGCCGACGAATGGGCCTACCGCGGCCAGGAAGAGGGCGCGGGCGAGCTCGTTTTGAACAGCATCGATACCGACGGCGTGAAGGGCGGTTTCGACTGCGAGATGCTGCAAAGGGTGTGCGCAAAGCTCTCTATCCCCGTGATAGCCAGCGGCGGCGCGGGCAAAAAGGATGACTTTTTGCAGTTGTTTAACGAGGTGCCCCAGGCCGACGCGGGGCTTGCCGCCTCTATATTCCACTTCGCCGAAGTGGACATAGGCGAACTCAAGGAATATTTGGCCGCAAACGGCGTCCATGTCAGAAGATAGCACGGTATTTGCGGCATATGTGCTGTGCAATTACAAAAAAATCGCGTTTAATGGAGATATATTATGAAACTTTTGGATCTTGACAAGCTGGTGTTCGACAAGGACGGACTCATCCCCGCCGTGGTGCAGGATGTATATTCCAAAAAGGTGCTCACAGTGGCATATATGAACAGGGAGAGCCTGGAAATAAGCATAAAGCGCAAACTCACCTGCTTCTATTCGCGCTCGCGCAAACAGCTGTGGCTAAAGGGCGAAACCTCAGGCAACTTTCAGCACATCGTTTCGATAACCGCCGACTGCGACATGGACAGTCTGGTGATAGAGGTAGCTAAAGACGGTCCCGCCTGCCACCTCGGTACAGACAGCTGCTTTACAAATGCGGTGTTTGAAAATGAAGATTTAAACGACTTTACTCTCGACGAGCTGTATGACCTCATCAAGGGGCGCAAAGACAACCCGCAGGACGGCTCATACACGTCATATCTCTTCGATAAGGGGCTGGATAAGATACTCAAAAAGGTAGGCGAGGAGTGCACGGAGGTAGTAATAGCCGCAAAGGGCGGCGACAAGGGGGAGACGGTATTTGAGATCTCCGACCTCACGTACCACGTGCTCGTGCTGATGGCCGAATACGGCATAACCCTGAACGACATAAAGGCCCAGCTTGCTTCCCGTCACGTCATAGACAAAAAGGTGAAACAGGAGAAGATGCAATAGAATACTCACAGATTTTGCGGCTGGTGACGCCGTAAAATCTTCGTGACTTTGGGGAGCCTGCGTCTCGCGCGGCGAGCGGAAAAGTTCCGCCGCGCTTTGCGGCTTCCCAAAGGGAACCTCCGCAAAGCGTCGTCGGCTACGCCTCCTCGCGCGGGCACCGCAAACGCATATGTATGCGCGTTTGCGACGACCGAGGCGGCAAGCAATTACATTGTTGCCGCCGAGACACCCTGCTTGAAACATTAATTATTTTGAAGTGTTCACGAAAAATCTTTTGCCTTTGGCAAAATCTTTTTC
>DVHB01000126.1 GCA_018712405.1 Candidatus Coproplasma stercoripullorum | reverse complement strand
AAATTAAATAATTCAATTGATTTTATTTTTAATTGCAGGTGCGGTATGGAGAAGGAAAAGGATAATTTAAAAAAGCAGATACCCTTGCGACTTTCAAACAAGCTCTATGCCGAGATAGCGGCGTGGGCTGAGGACGATTTCCGCTCGGTAAACGGACAGATAGAGTATCTTCTGACCGAGTGCGTAAAGCGCCGCAGGGGCAAAAAGGACGGAGAAAATGAACAATTTAACTAAAAATATTTTAACTGTTGCGGGCGCGTTCGTAGCAATAGTTCAATGTATTTTGATAATGTTTCTCAGTGGCACAGTGCCCGTTTATGTTGCAATATTATTTACATTATTTTTTGCGGGCGGCGGTATTGTTTATACGCGGTTTGCCTACCAGATCGCCAAGCACTCCAACAAGATACACATGCGCAGATTCAAAAAATTTGAAGGGAGCGCAGAAAACTACGAACCGAGCGACCTTATTGTGCGCCGCACGCGCATTGCAGGCATAATACTGCTCGTTATATACGAAATTTTCTTTTTTGTGGCAATATTTTCGGGATTGATTTAAATAGGAGAATTTTATGCAATTTTTTGAGACGGAGAGACTTGTGCTGCGCAATGTTGAGGCGGGCGACGCGGACATTATGTACGACTACCGCAACAAAGAAACCTGCGCGCGATTTCAGCGCGGACAGACCAAGGATCTTGAAGGAATCAAAGCGCTGATAGAGCGGCGCAAAGACGACAAACTTACCGCAAAGAACAATTCTCTGCTTGCGATCGCACTTAAAGACAACGGTGAGATGATAGGCGAAATCGTCGTCATGCCGAACGACGGCGCGATTTCGCTTGGATATACAATATCGTACAGGTATCACAGAAAGGGCTACGCTTACGAGGCCCTGCACGCGCTGACAGAAAAGTTGCACACAGACTATCCCGATTGGGACTTTGTATGTTTTACCGAACGGGAAAACTTTGCCAGCATGGAACTTCTGAAAAAACTCGGATATGAATACATCGGGTACGCACCGAAGATCACATCGGAAGTATTCGGAAAATGGATGAAGCCCGACGCAAGGAAAAAAATTGAAGAGGCGACGCAAAAACAGAATTAACAAAAAAATCATGAAAAATTCCGCACAGCGGCCTGTGCGGAATTTTTGTGAATACTATTACTGCTTAGCTATATTTCTGCCGTATATCGCCGACACATTGTTGGCAAATTTGTTCATATTGTCGCAGTTCTTTAAAGGTATGCTGTCTTCGTAGTCCGAAAGCTTTTTCTGCTGGTCGCGCGTGAGCTTGGAGGGCACCTCTATCTCTACCGTGACATACAGGTTGCCCGTGCCGTTCACCGTTTTTACGCCCTTGCCGCGTATACAGAACCGCGTGCCCGAGGAGGTGCCTTCGGGCACGGTGTACTCTATCACGTCGTCAATGCCGGGGACGAGTATCTTCCCGCCGCACACAGCCGTCTTGTAGGAAATTGGTACAGTGACAAACAGGTCTTTATCCTCCCTTCTGAGGAGTTTATGCGGTTCTATCTGGAAATAGATGTACAGATCTCCGGGCTCGCCGCCGTTGGGGGCGGCCTGACCGTAGCCGCGCTTGCGAAGCGAACTGTCTTTATCCACGCCTGCGGGGATATTCACGGTGAAGCGCGTTTCAACACGCCTGTAACCCTTACCCTTGCAGTCGGGGCACTTTTCGAGTATCTTTTTACCCGTGCCGCCGCAGTCGGGGCAGGCGCCCACCTGAATGGTGCGCCCGAACAACGTATCCTGCTGATATTTCACCCTGCCCGTGCCGCCGCAGCGCGAGCACTTTTGGTACTCCGTGCCGCCGCGCGCACCCGTGCCGTTGCACGAACGGCAGGGTTCATTGCGGAAATAACTTATCTCTTTTGAACAGCCCTTTATCGCGTCGAGGAAAGAAAGACGGATAGTCTGCTCGATATCCGCACCGCGCGCGGGTCGGGAACTCCTCGCCGAGCCGCCGAAACCGCCGCCGAAAAACGAACTGAATATATCGTTTATATCGCCGAAGTCCGAGTTCGTAAATCCCGAGAAGCCGCCTGCGCCCGAACCTGAAAAGCCGCCCATGTTGGGATGCTCGAGCTCGAAGTCGTACTGCTTGCGCTTCTGCTCGTCGGATAAAACGGCGTTGGCCTCGTTTACCTCTTTGAATTTTTCGGCCGCCTCTTTATCGCCCGGATGAAAGTCGGGGTGATACTGCTTTGCAAGTTTGCGGTAAGCCGACTTTATTTCGTCCTGCGTGGCGTTTTTGGAAACACCGAGGATCTCATAATAGTTCTTTTTACTTTCTGCCATCTTTTAAACCTTGTAAAATGCTTTCATTCGCGGGCAATAAAACAATTGCCCCGAATATATGCCGCAACGAATTAATATTTCTGTTTATTTTAACCGCTTTAGCGCACGGAGGAATTTTACCTCCCCCGTGCGCCCTTATATTTTAATTCAAATAAATAATGTGCGCAAGGCGAATTTAGTTCGCCGTTAAGCGCGGTCGCCTCGTGCCTCGTTGG
>DVHB01000125.1 GCA_018712405.1 Candidatus Coproplasma stercoripullorum | reverse complement strand
TGGCGCGCGGGCGGCCCAAGTAAACAGATCAAATTAACTACCATAAATAAAACTTGAGTATAACGCAGATAATAGAGGTATGCAGCTCAACCAAAGCATAAAAAAGATAAAGGACGTGCTCGTCTCGGCCGACGTGATAACATACGAATTTTCTTCGGCTGTCGGCAAAAAGTTCGCGCTTCTTTACGTTGACGGCCTCCTCGACAAAGCCCAGCTCGGCGAACTCGTCGTAAAGCCGCTCGCTGGGGTAGAAAGCAAAGCGACTGCCGCCGATATCCGCGCCATACTCGCTTCGCCTGAGGTGAAGGAGGGTGAAGATTTTGCAATGGCGGTAAAGGAGATATCCTACGGCAGCGCCGCGCTGCTTATCGACGGCGAAAGTACGTTTTTTTTAATAGGTCTCACCAAGCCGCCGGGACGGGCAGTAGCGGAGCCGCCCACGCAGATAGCCGTAAAGGGACCGCGCGAAGGATTTACCGAGGATATAAAGGTAAATTGCGCGCTTGTGCGCAAACGCTTAAAGTCGCCCGACCTGCGTCTGGATACCATACGCACGGGCAGACGCTCTGATACGGCCGTGACAATATGTTATCTTGCCGACGTGTGCGACCCGAAGATACCGAAGAAGCTCAAAGAGCAGATAGAGGCAAACGAGATCGATATAGTAGCCGACTCGTCATATGTGGGAAGGTTCGTATCCTCCCGCCCGCGCTCGCTGTTCAAGCGGTGCGCAACGTGTGAAAAGCCCGATATCTTCTGCGCAAAACTTGTGGAGGGCAGGGCGGGTATAATCGTCGACGGCTCTCCGATAGCGCTCACCGTGCCCTACATGCTGGCGGAGGACTTTCAGTCGTCGGAAGATTATTTTATCTCATCTTACCGCGCCACTATCCTGCGCGTGCTCCGCGCCGTGGCGGTAGTGGTGGGAATGTTGCTGCCCGGTATGTATGTGGCTGCCCAGCTGTTCAAACTGCAGCTCATTCCCTTTAAACTGCTTTTAAATATCTCCAGCTCGGTCTCGGGCCTGCCGCTCTCGCCCAGCATAGAGATGTTTTTGACGCTCTTTGTGCTGGAGGTTTTGAACGAAGCTTCCATACGCATGCCAAAGTATGTCGGCCTCGCCATATCCATAGTCGGCGCTTTAGTTTTGGGCGAAACTGCGGTGAACGCGGGTATAATCTCCACTCCCGCGATAATAATTGTCGCATTTTCGGCAATCTGTCTGTATGTGGTGCCGGATCTGGTCGAAACTACCGCCACGCTGCGCTGGATTTTTTTGATAATTGCGGGCAGCATAGGCACTTTCGGTATAGTTCTGTTCATCGCCCTGCTTATTTGCTATCTTGTTACAGAACAGGCTTACGGCGTGCCTATATGCGCCCCGTTTTCGCCGCTTACGCCGCATGATATGTCGGACGGGCTTTTAAAACGCGACATGTACGCGCTGAAGGAGCGGCCTGTATCGTTGAAAAGCAAGAACAAGGTGCGTTTCAAAGCTAAAGGCGCTCAGCCGCCCGACGGCGAGTGAAGATTTTGGTTGAAAAGGACGGCCGCGCGGCCGCGGCCGGAGCGGAAACAGGGCGGATAAGCTTTGCGGTCTTAAAAATCTGCGCGAAAAGCAAAACGGCCGCAAAACCGATGCGGACGGAAGATGATTGAACGGAGGTATGAATGAAGGAACAGTTGTGCACCCGTCAGGTGTGTTTTATAATGTTCGCCTACTCTGCGGCGGGCAAACTTTTAATGATGCCCGCCATGCTCTCATATTACTGTAAAGGAGATCTTTGGCTTCCCGCGCTCATGGTGTACCTCCTGCAGATCGCGGCGGTATGGGCGGTGGCGTTTGCCTGTTCAAAGACGAATAAAACATTCTTTGTTATGATAGAGGATACTTTCGGAAAAGTCGTATCCAAAATATTCTGCTGGCTGTTCGCAATATTTTTTGCGCTCTCGGCAGTCCTTCCGATATTTGAGCAAAAACTCTTCGTGCAGGCTATATTTTACGATACTATTCCCGCGCTCATAATTTTTCTGCCGTTCTTCGTATTCTCTGTTTATGTCGGAGCGAAGGGTATAAAAAATGCGGGCAGAGTGGCTGATATTGTTCTGCCTCTCTTTTGCGCCGCGCTCGTTGCCCTCTTTTTAATGTCTGTGGGGGAGAGCAACTTCAGCTGGCTGTTGCCTGTAATGCGGACAACGCCTGCCTCGTCGGTATTCTCCGGTGCGCGCTTCTCGCTCTATAATTTTACCGACGGTGCCGTAATGCTCATGCTGATGGGCAGGTTCAGATATAAAAAAGGCGACGCGGCAAAGATAACCTTGACGTATGCCCTTTCGGCAGGCATAGTCATACTGTTTCTGATGCTGTTTTACGGTATATTTTCCGTACTCGCTCCCGATCAGTACTTTGCCATAAGCAAAATAGCCATTTTCTTCAGCGCGCTTTCACTCGTCGGCCGGGTGGATCTGATTGCCGTCTACGCCGTGGAGATATGCATGCTGTTCGCGCTCGTGTTCTACATCCAGCTCTCAGTCGTCTGCATTTGCGGAGCCCTCGGTAAGGAGCAGACAGAGGGGAGAAACGTTCGTCCTGCGGCGGCGGTAGCTTCGCTCGCAATAAACGCCGTGCTTTTAGTTCTGGCAGTGCTTTTCAACAATAGCTATCTCGTTGTGCAGGAGGTTTTCGGCAGATTTTTATGGACGGTGTTCGCTGTGTTTGCGTTCGTGTTGCCGCCCCTTGTGTGGGTATTGAAAAAAGAGAGTGGAAGCTGACTTTGCCCGCCGCGGCGCGGCGCATACATAGAGCCAAGTGCCGGCAGTTTAAACCGGATTTAAAGCGGCGTATCGCATCAGGAGATTTTATGAAAAAGGCTTCGCTCATGCAAAGGGTGGCGCACACGGCGTTTATTGTGCTTATAATTGTAATGTTGTTTCTGTTTTTTACGACCGATTTAGGACTCGTCGATATACACAAGACGTCGATCGTCGTCGCCGTCGGCGTCGACGTCACCGAAGACGGGTACGACGTCACCGCGCAGGCGGCTGTTCCCACGCCTGCGCAGGGCGGCGGTACGGCGGCATATACGCAGGTCACGGGCAGCGGCGCCACCGTTGCGGAAGCTGTAGACGACATCAATGCCAAAACGGGTTTCTACCCTAAGCTTATATTCTGTAACCTTGTGGTGCTCGGCGAAAGCTGTGCGGAGCATGACCTTTTCACGGTGCTCGATTATTTCTACCGCAACGACTATGTTCCGCTTACCGCGCTCGTGGCAATGTGCCGCGGAGCGGCTGAGGAATTGCTCGGGCAGAAGCCTGCCGACGGGGGCATGTCATCATCGGCGATACAGCGCGCCATGTCGGACGAGCTCAAAAATTCGGCTATCGCTTCAGTGATAAATTTGAAACTGCTTGCACAGGATGCGGGTTCTCCATCAAAAACATCCTTTATGCCGTTTATTGAATTCGGCCGGGGCGCGAGCGGCGGGGCAACGACCGCATCGTCCGCCGGCGGGTCGGGCAAAAACAGCGGCGGGGGAGGCGCTGATAAGAGCGGTGAAAGCGCGGCCGAGTTCACCTGCAAAACTACAGCAGCGTTCAGCGGCGGAAGTTTTGCGGGCGTTCTCACGGAGGAACAGACTTTTGCGCTGAACATTCTGCGCAGCGACGTCCGTCTTGCTGTGGTGAACACGGAATTCGACGGGAAAGATTATACCGTCGGGCTCAAAAATAATTCCGGGAGCGCGGATATTGCAGTCGAGGACGGCGTTCCTGTTCTCAAGTTAAAATACCGCGCGCTTGCAAATGTACAGTCATCCGAAAGCCGCCCCGCGGCAGAGGGCAGCGCAAACTCACATCTTGTGGCCGACGGCGTCTTAAAGGCTGTGGCGGATACGATAGAGCAGAGAATGAACTCCCTCGTTGACTTCTGTACACAGAACGGCTGCGATCTCGTCGGCGCCGAAAGGATGCTCTGCCAGCGCCATTACGATGACTATTTAAGTTTAAGCGGCCGCGTGCTCGATTCCATGAGGGTGGAATACGATATAAATATAGAGAGCGTTCGCTGAGATAAAATTCAACTAATACTATGCATAATGGCAAAATATTGCCGATTTATATAAATAAAACTTTATATTTGCGAATCATATTGCAAATATATATTTTCAATACAATTAAAATGCGGGGCAGCGCTTTTGCGCTGCCCCGCACCCGTCCGCCGCGGACTAAATGCGCGGCGGACTTGTTCGGTCATGCATTGATTACAAAACCATTAAATTGTAACGGGTTCGGCATCCTCTGTGTCATCATCGGTTCCGCCGTTTGCGGAAGTTTCGTCGTCAGTTTCAGCCTCGGCGATCTTTTCGGCGGCCTCGCATGCGAGCGCGGCAATGGCTTTTATCTGGCTTTCGCTAACGCCGTCGGCCGCATACTCCATCAATACTTCGGCGGCGGCGCTTCTGAACTGTTCGCCGTTCATCGCTTTATGAAGCCCGAGGATCTTGTTTGCGCATTCTTTTTCGCTGCCCTTTTTTACCCAGCCTTTAAGCAGCCACCTGATAGTGTCTGTAGCGGTGGCGGTAGTGCCGCCGCCGAAAAACCTGTCTATAAGCGAGCATACGAGCATTGTAAGCGTGCCTATTGATATGCCGTGTTCAAGGACGGAGGCAAGATTTTCAAAAGTATACAGCGCATTCTGCACATATATGCTTTTATAGATTATGTACATAACTATGGCGGCCGCATATACGAGCGCGGTTACCGCCTTGGGCTTGTTCTTGAATACGGTGTGCTTCAGCACTTCGCTCAGCGCGACATTCACAAAGGTGAGCAGGATTACGTCAACCCCGTACAGGGCGATAATTTCGTTGAAATCCATAATACTTTACGTTCACTCCTTTAAATGGGGAACATATCACAGATTGCGCGCATCGCCCCGCGCATTACGGCGCGCCGACGCAGAATTCGGCGTATGGCGTATTCAGTTATATCGTTTCCCCCTTTTTAATAAATTTTTTTCACCCGACGCTTAATATATAATCTTTCGCGGCTTATAAAAAACAAATTGAGGCAAAATAAAGTACAACAAAATTTTGCGTTTTTTCACAAAAAACTATTGACGCTCAGTTAAAATGCGGCCTGCGTTTTGTTTGCAAAACGCAGGCCGCATATGTTAAAATAACATACATGAGAATGCATAGAAAAGATAATTTAGACGCCCGTCTTTCCGCCTGCGCGGATATTATGACCGGCGCCGATCTGACCGAAAAAAACATGAAAAAGGCCGCCGAGCTTAAAAATTACATAGATTTTGCCTCCGTTTTTAAAAATAGCGCCCCCGTTCACCTGGAGATAGGCTGCGGCAAGGGCGGCTTTGTGTGCGGCATGGCGAAGTTGCATCCGGATATCGATTTTATTGCCGTTGAAAAGGTTTCAAACGTGATCGTAACCGCCTGCGAAAGCGCAAAGGCGGGTGAGCTTAAAAACGTGCACTTTATAAATTGCCCTGCCGAGGTGTTGCCGCGCTATATTCGCAGCGGAAGCATAGCGCGCATATATCTCAACTTTTCCGATCCGCTCCCCAAGCTCGGGTATGCCGCGCAGCGTCTGACCAATCCCCGTTTTTTATCGCTGTATGCCGATATGCTCGAAGAGGGCGGCGAGCTTTGGCAAAAGACGGATAACGAGGACTTTTTCAATTATTCCCTTGCAAGCTTTTCAGAGTGCGGCTGGCAGGTGAGCGATATCTGCCGCGACCTCGCCGCATTTCCGATAGAAGGCAACGTTATAACCGAGCACGAGCAAAAATTTATGGACGAGGGGCGCAGGATCTTCCGCCTCGTCGCCCGCCCGTTATGCCGCGGCGCGGCAAAAACATTTAATGAAAGCCCGCAGTGAAGTAAAAAATCATATAAAATGCCGCAATGCCGCGGGGCGCGAAATTTTTGCGCCCCGCGGCATTTGCAAATTATAATCCTAAAAATTTGCCTTTTAAAGTTCAAAACAAATTCTTCGCGCAATGTTTATTTGCCGAAACGAAGTCTAAAATAAATCACGTTTCAAGCAGGGTTTCCCGCAACAAAGTTCAAAATAATAACTCTGCGCAAGGCAAATTTAGTTCGCCGTTAAGCGCGGTCGCCTCGTGCCTCGTTGG
>DVHB01000124.1 GCA_018712405.1 Candidatus Coproplasma stercoripullorum | reverse complement strand
GCAAGGTGCATTGCCTTCGGCAACCCTTGACGGAAAGAAACGTGCAAAACAAGAGACAGATAAATTTTGCGTTTCCGTTTGTTTGGCTCCCGCCGAAAGACAAAAATAATCAAATAAAAGGAGTTATGAATTATGAAAACAGCAGTCATCTACGCAAGATACTCTTCCGAAAGCCAGACGGAGCAGTCGATCGAAGGTCAGCTGCATGTCTGCGAAGAGTACGCAAGAACGCACGATATTCTTATCCTGAACACATACATAGACCGCGCTATGACAGGTATGAACGATAACCGTCCGGACTTTCAGCGCATGATCAAGGACAGTGCAAAACACGAATGGGATTATATCCTTGTTTACAAGTTCGATCGTTTCTCTCGCAATAAGTATGAAACGGCGATCCACAAGAAGGCGCTCAAGGACAACGGCGTGAAGGTACTATCTGCTACCGAACATATCCCGGACAGTCCCGAGGGCATCATCTTTGAGAGTATGCTCGAAGGCTATGCCGAATACTACTCCTCAGAGCTCTCCCAAAAGGTACGCCGCGGCATGAATGAAACCCGCATGAAAGGAAATTATACGGGCGGGCATCTCCTGTACGGATACAGAAAAGAGGGGAAGAAAGTCGTTGCGGACGAACAGCAGGCGGACGTCGTTCGCTTTATCTTTGAGCAGTACTCCGTCGGCATCTATGTCAAGGACATCATCGCGGAACTTGACCGCAGGGGCATACGATATCACGGCAAATCCTTTGGGAAAAACACCGTCTATAATATCCTGAAGAATGAAAAATACGCCGGCGTCTACCGCTTTCAAGGAGAAGAATATGATATCTTTCCGCAGATCGTCCCGACGGACGTCTTTGAAAAGGTGCGCGCCAAAGTCAGGAAAAATCAGTATGGCAGGCGCAGCGTACAAGTGACTTATCTCCTGCGCCACAAACTCAGATGCGGCTACTGCGGGCAATCCGTCAATGCAGAATGCGGCACCTCCCAAAACGGCGAGAAAAAATACTATTATAAGTGCTTGGGACGCAAACATAGAAATTGCCATAAGAAACCCATCCGCAAAGAGATCCTGGAAGAGCTTGTCCTCGATAAGATCATCGCCGAGCTCTCTCGCCCGCAGATCATGGACAGCATCGTACAGGAACTGATGCGCCGACAGGAACAGCAGGCGCGGGAAGCCTCTGCCCTTCATATGATCCTGAAAGAGAAAAAACAGGTCGACACGGCGCTCAACAACCTTGTCGCAGCCATTGAACAGGGTATTATCTCCAACACCACCAACAGGCGGCTGCATGAGCTGGAAACAAGGCAGGCGGAGCTTGAACGGCAGGCTCTCATCGAAAAGAGCAAACTTGCCGTACAGCTGCCCGAGGCAATCATCCGGAAGTTCTACACGAAGGCTTTGGAAATGGAACCAAGGCTGCTCATCGACTGCCTGGTGAAAGAAATTTTACTTTATGACGATAAGATAGAGATTTACTTTAACAGCCCCATCAAACCAAGCCCTGCAGAGGGCGGCCCTGACGAAAGTCAGGGCTTTCTTTTTTATACGGAGGATATCCGTATCGCATTCAAAGACCCCCATCGTTCAGAGCTGACGCGCATCGAAGTACAGTTTGAAATGAAGCTATAACGCCGATTTTCTCCCTTATTCCACCTCTTTTTGCACAAAAAAAGACCTAAGCTGATTTGGTTCAACTTAGGTTACACTTGGCTGGCCGAGAACAACGTCTTCATAGCGCGTTTCGGTATAGCGGTAGCCCATATAGATGCCTTCCTGGTATTGCAAATCTTGCATATTTTACTGTACGATTGTTTAAATTCTTATGATTAACGCATACCAAACCCGGCATCGGCATCACCTTCCGGTCACAAGATAATCCCCTACGCTTTACATGATAATCAACTCTTTTTTATCATCCCGTAATACGGTTAAGGTGGCATGAAAAAGCGTAACAAAAGCGATCGTCCGATTTCCGGACGATCGCTTTTGTTTATACGGCAATATCAGCCGTTGGAGGGATTGATAACAAGAATGAAGATCGTGTACGCAACGACCAGTATCATGACCATGAGAAGGATCACGGCTACATAGATGGTGACGCTCGCCGCCACTCTGTTCATATCGTGGCTCTTATAGAACGCGTTGCCTGTGATAGCCGCGGCGAGGCCGAGCACTATGAGCGCTATGCCCACATATACCATCGGGGAGAGGTCGGTGTTCACGCCTATGCCCTCGGGCACGGAGAGCACCGCGCAGCCTATCACGCCGAGAATGAAGCCTATCACCGCCAGCGCGCAGCCGCCGACGTTTAAGTAATCGAGTTTGTTAAGCCGCAGCATTTATAATTTCCTCCTTATTCTGCTTTTTAAAAAGTATGGGCGAGAGCACGGCTATGTAAATACCGTACAGAACCACCGCGTCTACGACCACCATCCTGTAGACCCACGGGGGAGTTACGTCCACCACGCGCGAACTTGCCGTGAGGCCGTTCATCAGGTTGGAGTTTACATAAGTATAACATATCCTGTGCGCCGAATCTCTGAGTGCATTCAATATGTCGGCATCGTTTGCGTAATTGTCCACAAACATCGACGTATCGCTTGCTGTGCAGAGGAAGAGGTCGGTCCCTGCGAGCACCATCTCCCTGGGAACTACCTTTGAGGAGGGACCGCTTACGAAGTCGGTTATGACCACGCCCTTAAAACCCCATTCGTCCTTCAATACCGCCGTGCAAAGACCGTAATCGGAGCTGGAATATACTGCGCCCACCCTGTTCATGGAGGTCATTATGCCCAGGCTGCCGCCCTCTTCCACCGCCATTTCAAACGGCTCGAGATAGATCTCCCTTATCGACTGTTCATTGGCAAACGTGCACACGGTGGAGCGGTTGTTCTCCTGCTCGTTGAGGGCGAAGTGCTTGGTGTAGGTCACCACGCCGTGCTCCTGCGCGGAGGAGGCTATTGCATACGACATGGCGCCCGAGTGATATGGATCTTCGGAGAAGTACTCCCTCGTTCTGCCGCAGATGGATACCCTGTGAATGTTGCAGGCGGGGGCGTACCAGCCCGTCGTGCCCGTTAAAAGGCAGTCCTGCGAGATGAAGTAGCCGTACTCTTCGATGAGGTCCTTGTTCCAGGTGCAGGCGAACATGCTGTCCGAAGGGAAGGTGTAGCACGTTTCGCCGCCGAGCTGGGAGGCATCGAGGCCGGCAGGGCCGTCCTTATCTACAGAGGCGGGCTTGTTGATAACTCCGCCTATGGCCTGCGTCTTGAAGCCGCCGTAGGCAACTATGCTCATCAGCTCTTCGGCAGTGAACTGGTCGAGGAACTGCTCCCAGTATTCATTGTCATAATCTGTTCCCATAAGCGAGGCGAGAGAGAGTCCGTTGTCTGCGCCCGTGGTGGGTGCGGCCTCGCCGCTGCTTTCAAACGTGGGGTTGAAATCTGCGACAAGCTCGTCCGTCGCCTGGATGTCGCCCGCCTTTGCCGCGGGTATAGTGCCCGTCCAGTCGCTGCGAGAAACGTAAGTCACGTTGTCGTAATAGTAGTTCATGTTCACGTCTTCGAACTGATTGGTTATACGCTCGCCGTCGGCGCCGTAGGAATAGATCTCGGCGTCGAATTCCTGCTGCTCGTAGCTCTCCACGAGCGAGGAGTTGCCGTTTGCCGTCATGCCGTCGGAGGTATCAAAGCCCTTGGCGGCAAGTATGTTGTTGACTGCAGCGTGCGCATCGGAACCCGCCGTGAAATAGTAGGTGCCGTCGTCGACTATGTACGAGCCCTCGCCGCCGTTGTAATTTGAATCGTAGGCGCGCATATTCTCCTTTGCCACCTCTACGGTAAGCGTCTGGCTGGCGCCGGGGGCGAGGATATCGGTCTTTGCAAACTGCACGAGCTCTACCGAGGCCTTTTCAACGCCGTTTTGCTTGTCATGCTCGGTATAGGGCGACTGCATGTATATGCCCACAGCCTCCTTGCCGGAATATGTATCGCCCGTGTTGGTCACAGTAACGGAGACAGTGAAACTGTCTGCAGCGGTATTTTCAGTCATGCTGAAGTCTGAATACTCAAACGTCGTGTACGAGAGGCCGAAGCCGAAGGGGTACTGTACAAGCTCATCATAGTTGAAGTTGCCCGCGTTGCCCGTGCCCATTACGGCGTCCTCATACCTCGTTTCAAAGTAGCGGTAGCCTACATATATGCCCTCGACATAATTTACATAGTTACCCACTTTGGCAGAACCATCCATAATGTTCTGGTCGTCGGAGGTCACCTGATAATTGAGCATGGCGATGGGCGATTCTACGTCGTAGGCAAATGTATCGGCCGTCTTGCCCGAGGGGACAATTTCGCCCGTGATTATCTGCGGAATGATGCCAATGCCGGCGTCGCCGCTGAAGTTGGTATAGAGCACCGAGAGATTGTCGTACTGCTCCATGAATCCAAGCTCCACGGTGTTGGAAGCATTCAGAAGCACCACTACCTCTTCAAAATTTTCCGAAGCATACCGTACCAGTTCCTGCTCGGTCTCGTCAAAACGCAGATCGTCCGCCGCGATATCCACAGATTCTGCGCCGCCGCTGAAGAGCACTACAACCGCAAGGTCGTCATACTGTTGCACGGATGCCGCCGCCGCTGACGAAAACTGCTAGGGACGAGGCTCGGCGCTCACGCTGTTGTAGTAATCTATCATGGTGGTGTTGACTTCAAAGCCCGCTTCTTCAAACTGCGCGCGCATGGTGGGCGCGTTGTCGGATACGTCAACGCCGCCCGAGAGCATATCGTCGCGGCTATAGAGGCCGAGGAAGGTGACCGTGCCCGCCTCTACGGGGAGACCGTTGTTCTGAAGGAGGATGACTCCCTCTGCCTGCACCCTCTCGGCATACTCCCTCTCGTCCACGACGAGCTCTTCGGTGGAAGTATAGTCGAGCCTGTAGTATTCGGTGTCAATATTTTCGGCGTTCTCATCCTCAACGACTACCGACGACTGCTGCTCGAAAAATCTTGTCACGAGGTCGAAATAGAATGTTGCGAGATAATTTACAACTATAACTACGGCTGCTATGTACGCCATGGTTATGAGCAGCAGCACATACATCTCTTTTCTCTTTTTATGCCGAGCACGGCCGAGACCCTGCCGGGGTGGGGGCTCATCACCACCACCTTATCCGAGAGATATACCGATTCGCTTATGTTGTGGGTGACGAACACCGTAGTCATCCTGTTCTTGCGCCAGATGGCGAGCAGGTCGTCGTGCAGCTTCTCGCGCGTGAATTCGTCGAGTGCCGAGAAGGGCTCATCCATCAAAAGTATCTTGGGGTTTACGGCGAGCGCACGGGCAATCGATACTCTCTGCTGCATGCCGCCTGAAAGTTCGTAAGGATATCTGTTGCGGAACTCGGTGAGGCCGACAAGCTCGAGCATTCCCTCTGCGCGGTCTCTGCGCTCGCCCTTCGGCACCTTCATTATCTCCAAGGGAAGTTCAACATTCTTTACCACCGAACGCCAGTCGTACAGCACCGCGCTCTGGAACACCATGCCCAGCCTGCGCGCAAGCCTGGTCTCGCGGGGGGATACCCCTCCCACGCTCACCGTGCCGGAAGTCGGCGTTAAAAGGTCGGCTATTATTCTTAAAAGCGTCGTCTTGCCGCAACCCGACGGACCGAGCAGCGATACAAACTCTCCGTTGCCTATTTCAAGGTTGACGTCGGTGAGCGCCGTCGCGCGCTCGCCCCTTTCTGTCTCGAACACCATGTTGAGGCCGCTTATCTTTATTTCGCCGTCGCGCTCGCTTGCGGGCGCGTATGTTTCGGCCACGCTCTCGGTTACGTTGATCGTCTTTCTCAATGCCAAAGTTTCCATAAGTCAAATGCTCCTTTCTGCGGGTGACGCAAACTTTATTTACGTTTCGGCCATAAGTTCAACCTATATTATTGATATAATCTGAAACTATAACCAAACCATCTGATCGGCACAAAACTAAACAGTTATTGTAGGCGCCGATAATAAATTTTACCCGTTTCTTGCTTATATAATAGGCAAAATGCGACTGAAATGTCAAATATTTGGCTGCATTACTGCTTTTCAAATAAACATACCGAAATATAAGTACAACTTATGGAATTAGCGGTTTTCTCCATTTTATGTGATTTTTTAAAAAATAGAATGTATAAGTAAAATTTATATCAACACTTTCGCGCACGCACATAATATATATGTGCCGAAAAAAGCGCCCCGCCCGGCTCAGAGCGCAAAAAGAAACCCACCCGCTAAGCGGGTGGTTCTTCATTTTCG
>DVHB01000123.1 GCA_018712405.1 Candidatus Coproplasma stercoripullorum | reverse complement strand
TGTTCAGCGCGCGGGCGGCCCTGCTTATTTCAGTTTAAATTTGTTTCTGATTTATACTGCGCAAGTATTTATACACGGCGGCGACAGTCTTTGCGTCGTTTATCTCGCCGCTGTCGATCATGCGCTCGACTTCGGAAATATCGATAAACTGTGCGTTTATGAACTCGTCCTCGTCGAGGTGGCTGCCAACCATGTCTGCGCCGTCTGCAAGGTATATGTAGATGATCTCGTCGGTATAGCCGGGCGACGGATAGATATCGATGAGGTGCCGCAAATTTTCCGCGCGGAAGCCCGTCTCCTCCTCCAGCTCGCGCTTTGCCGCAAGCATAGGGTCCTCCCCCTTGTTCAGCTTGCCCGCGGGTATCTCCCAGATGACCTTGTTGTAGGGAAAGCGGAACTGCCGCTCAAGCAGGATTTTATTGTCTTTTACAAAGAGCACGGCGGCGCCGCCCGAATGGTGCACCACCTCCCTTAAAGAGATGTGTCCGTTGGGCAGCTTTGCGTCGCACAGCCATACGGTGATGACCTTGCCTTCGTACAGCGTCTTCTGCGAAATTTTTTGCTCTTCTAACTTCATTTTAACCTCCGAGCGTGGATCTGAGCATTATTGAGAGCTGTGAAAAATTATTGTGGCAGGCGGAGTAGTATTCGTACCCCCTCAGGAGGGCGTACACGGCGTTCGGCCTGCTCTCGCGCACGGCAGACTCCAGCTCGTTGAGCATGGACATGCCGTCCTGCTTTTCTGACTCAGTCATGAGCGAGCGGTCGATTATGTCGCGCTCGTAGGCGATGAGCATGGATATCGCCGACAGTTTTTCGCCCTGCGAGGCGCCCGGAACGGGACGAGGCGGCATGCTGCCGTAAACATTTACGCCCTGCACGGGCGCAGACTGAAGCCATGGCGAGCCGCCCAGCTGCTGCGCGCGGCCCTGCCGCGAAGACGGTGCCGGCACGGTTATGCCGAATGATGTGACTGTGTGCGTAGGCAACGGCGAATAGATATCGTTTTCGGCGGAGTAGTTTGCCGCGCTGTAGGGGTTTGCCGCGCTGTAGGGGTTTGCCGCGCCATAAGGATCTGCGGAGCCATACGGACGCGCTGCGCCGTAGGGGTTTGCGGCGGGTGACTGAGCCCGGCCGTATGCTCCCTGATAGCCCGAAGGCTGCGCCTGATACGGGCCTGCATAGCCTGCGTAAGCCGCTTGTCCGACAGAAGGCGAGGCGTATTGTTGCGCGCCGACAGAGGGCGCGTAAGCTTCCGAAGGCGCGCCGTATGCCTGCCGTGAGGCGTTTTGCGCGGCGGCGCCATAACCGTTAACGGGGGCGGCGTCGTAGGCGGCAGGACCGTAATAATTGACCGAGGGAGCGGCAGACTGCGTGCGCGGTGCGGCATATGCGACGGGCGCAGCGGCCTGAGCAGACTGATTTACGACAGACTGCGGATCGATACCGAGCTCTTCGCAGAATACCTCGCGCAGAATATCCTCCATGCTGTTTATTACAGCATGGCAAAAGCTGCGGAAGCTTGCATAGTAGCCGCCGTCCTCGGGAAAAAACTTCAACAGAAATTCGTTGAAGTTTATAGTATCATGGTCAAATTCCACGAGCAGACAGAAGATGAATGCCAGCCTCTCGCCCTTATTTTCGGGCAAAACGAGGCGGCCGCGGCCGTAAAACCCTTCATGCGAGGCGACAAAACACCTGCGCTTTGCAGAAACATAGTCGAAGCGCGATGTAGCCGCCTGAAAGACCGCATACAGCGCGGGACTGTTGACTATGCTCTTCAAAAGATCTTTGATCCGCGTCGTAGCCATTATGAACTTACTCTTTTTAAGCTGTTCGCACTTTTTTAAAAATTCAGCGACCTGCTCTCCCGTGCTCTTTGATCTCATACGCACACCCTTATACTGCTTTATTCTGATCGTTATATGGTCATTACTTAGATTATACCACATATTTTGCAAAATCAAATAATTTTTGAGTATTTAGTTGCTTTTAATTTATAAATTATGTATAATAAAATCACTTTTTTCGCACCGAAGGAAAGACTTTTAAAGAGCTATGCTGAATACAGGGGAAACGTCGATCAACAAGTTAATAATTCTGTTCGTGTTCGACAAGATGGAGAGCGCCATTTCCGAGAGGACGATCGTGGACATGTGCTCTACCTCCAACGACTGGATGGGATATATGGACTGCGTGAACGTTATCCACAAGCTGTTGGACGATAACTTTATTTGCATAGTGAACGAGGACGAAGATACGCTATACACGATAACGCCCGACGGACGGGAGACGCTGGCAAACTTTTATATAAAAATACCAAAGAGCGTACGGGAGGAAATTTCGCAGTTCGTAAAAAAGAACAGCTCGCGCTACAGGAACAAACAGGAGTGCCGCTCTGACTACTACCAGAACAAGGACGGCACATACACCGTGTATCTTAAGATACTGGCGCCCGTACAGCCCATACTTGAGCTCAAATTCGTCGTTCCCGACAGAAAGACGGCGAACAAAATATATAAAAAATGGGAGGAAAAGGCTTCCGATCTATACGCCGTTATATACGAAAACCTTTCAGACTGACTATGTTTACTTACAAAACCCAGGGTACATGTTCACGCGCGATAAGCTTCGACGTGGACGGCGAGAACAAAATTCACAACGTAAAATTTGCAGGCGGCTGCACGGGCAACACGCAGGGCGTGGCAAAACTTGCCGAGGGCCGCGACATTGACGAACTTGAGGACATTTTGAGCGGCGTGCTCTGCCGCAACGGCACCTCCTGCCCCGACCAGCTTTCAAAGGCGATAGCCGAATACAAGAAAACTGTGCACAATGCGTGACATGGTACTGCGCAGAGGGCGCTGAAAGTTAAAATTGAATTGTTTACAGACAAAAGTCCCGAGGCGACTGCCTCGGGACTTTTATTTTATTTATCGGAAAGGTCGATATTATACTCTTTTGCCAGCCATTTCATTGACTTATAAAAGAGAGGCGAGCGGCTTACAAAATAATACACAATCGCAACGGCAACCATTACACCGGCCACCACACACGAGCCGATATCTACCTCCATCGGCTGCATTGTAGCCACTAAAACCACTAAGGAATCAAACAACCTCATGACCATCACGCTCAGCAAAACACATACGGCAAGAGTTATACAAATATCTATGATTTTTATTATATATATGCGCGGCATATAATTTATATTTTTAGTAAAATATGCAAGCACCATATCTTCATCATCTACACTATCGATAAGATCGGCATACGGCTCTTCCGCGTCGTCCTTTCTGTACTTTTCAAAATAGGCACACACGTCGATATTTTCCCGAGAGAGATATCTTGTACTACGGTAGTACATATGTAACGATCTGATATTTGCCAGCACCGCGGTACATACGGCGATCACGATCATTATTATTAACATAGTTTTAAGCGGGTCATAAAATTTTGATAAATTTAATAGCCTGTCCAATTCATTCTGTGTTACCCATATTAAAAGAATTATCATTATAGCGGAAAACAAGCTTCCCGTTATGCTGCCGAGCACTTCGATCGTGCGTTTCATGGTCTTATCTCGCTTTGCGCCAACTATGTCGCCCTTTTTCCAGATCGCTTTGATAGAACTGTTTTCGGGTTCTGCTGAATCCGAATCTGTGGAATTGCTTGTAGCAATTGGCGTTATCGTTGTCGTAACGGGCGCTGTTTTTGCCTCTTCCGCCCCAATGGGTGCTCCGCAATTGGGACATTGCTTAACATCGCCGACAAGCACATTGCCACATTCATTGCAAAAGGAAATTTTGCAGCCGCAGTGCACACACTGCTTTGTTGTTGACGAGATCATCTGCCCGCACTCCGGGCACTTGATAAGCGACATAACCCCTCCATTAATAATCTGTAAGTTTCAGATTAAGCTCATCAAAATATTTTCTGAATCTTCTGCTTTTAAAGCTCGGTTCGTAAATTATCTGTTTTTCGTCGCGCAACCATTTCTGAAAGCGCTTGATTGCAATTATCAATCTGTTATGTGTTTTATACAACATTATGCTTGATGCAATTATTGCAATAAACACGGCAATCAGTATGATAAAACTAACTGCAATCGCCAAAAGGAACAGCACATTGTTGAGAGGAAACTCAATAAAATCTTTCAGATATCTTGCCGCAAACGTTATGGCCCATACCACCCATACAAAAAGTATAGCCAACGAAGACTTTGACTTCAAATATTTGATGCTTGCCCTGCGCCCGATCATTTTTCCGTACTTGGGGTGCAATTTATAGTAGAACTCATCTTCAAGCTGATACTTTTCTTCATTTGTCAGACTTGTGTATTTTTTTAATTGCGGCGGCTCTGCTCCTATCCGTCCGCCGCAGTGCACGCATACAGAACTTTTATCGCTTATCTGTTTACCGCAATGGGGACAGGTTATGAGTGCCATACTTCCTCCGTTGCTACTGTACTGTAGCCGTAACTTTCAGCCTCTTCAGGAATCGGAACGTCAATAAAAAAGCTCAACACCGCTGCGGCAAAAACTGCGACCGCGACAATCCAGAACAGTGCCACCAAAATTCTTGCCGACGTGGATATCTTTGGTTTCTTTTTAAAGTCCACTACTATTTCCTCCCCTTTTGCTTGATAATAACATTATAAAGGCACAATGTGCCTTTTGTCAAGCAATAAATGCACAGTGTGCTATTATTTCCGTATGATAAAGATTGAGGATATACAGCGCAGACTGCGCGAAGAGATCAAGTCGAGCAATATATCACAGAAAGAGCTTGCGCAGAAATTAGGTATAAACCCGTCTACGGTAAGCAAGTATCTGCGGCTGGACAAATATCCGTCGCTTGAAACTTTTGCAAACATATGCGAGATACTTGACATTTCGGCCGACGAAGTACTCGGACTGAAAAAATAAAAGCAGTTTTCTGCAAATACTTGAAAACTGCTTTTATTTTTTATTGTGAAATGTAATTGTAGACGTCGCGCATGTCGGAGCCGCGCAGGTCGAGATAGAAACATCTGCCCGCATAGCCCCTATCCGCCGTGTAGCGGACGACATTGAAGCCCGAAAAATCGGGCTTGACCTCGACGAGCAGCCGCGAAAAGGGAAGTTCGTTTATTGTGAGCTCATCTGAAAAGCAGAACTCCACCCACACTCCCCTCTGCATAGCCTGCACGGTGATGTCGTTCAGGCTTACGCCGAAGGCGGGCATGACGAGCGAATTTGCAAGCATGGCGTTCCACCTTAAGCATATTCCGTTAAACTTTTCGCCGCCGCAGGGATAAACCTCGCGCGAGCCGTCTTTATAGACGGCGATTTCTTCCGCACTTTCAAAGACCTGTTGCAGTTGCATATTCACCTCTTTAAAGGCGCCCGCACACCTGCGGGCGCCTTTTATATTATGTATTATTTAGACTGCAGATATTCATCTATCGCCTTGGCGGCGGTCTTACCAGCGCCCATGGCGAGAATTACCGTGGCCGCGCCCGTTACGGCGTCGCCGCCTGCGTACACGCCCTCTTTGCTCGTCTTGCCCGTCTCTTCCTCGACAATTATGCCGCCGTGGCGGTTGACATCGAGCCCCGCCGTCGTGTTTTTGATGAGCGGGTTAGGGCTGGTGCCTATCGACATGATAACGCAGTCGACGTCGATGACATACTCGCTGCCGGGGATCTCCACGGGGCGGCGCCTGCCCTTTTCATCGGGCTCGCCGAGCTCGCACTTTATCACCTTAACGCCCGTTACAAATCCGTTTTTAGGGTCGCGCCTGTCGTCGGGGTTGTGGTAGCCGATTATCTCCACAGGGTTGCGGAGGATATCGAACACTATGCCCTCCTCCTCGGCGTGCTCGACCTCCTCGCGGCGGGCGGGGATCTCCTCCATGGAACGGCGGTAGATTATATGTACGCTTTCGGCGCCCAGCCTTAATGCGGTACGCGCCGCGTCCATAGCAACGTTGCCGCCGCCCACTACCGCCACGCGCTTTGCGTGCATTATGGGCGTATCGGAGCCATCTTTATATGCCTTCATCAGGTTGCTGCGCGTTAAGAACTCGTTGGCGGAATACACGCCCTTGAGGCTCTCGCCGGGGATACCCATGAAGCGGGGAAGGCCCGCGCCCGAGCCGATAAACACGGCCTCGTAGCCCATTTCGAACAGCTCGTCGATGGTGAGCGTTTTGCCTATCACGACGTTGGTATCGATCTCCACGCCGTACTGCTTTAAGGCCTCTACCTCCTCCTTTACTATGGCCTTGGGCAGCCTGAATTCAGGAATGCCGTAGACGAGCACGCCGCCCGCCGTGTGAAGCGCCTCGAACACGCTGACCTTATAGCCCTTTTTGGCGAGGTCGCCCGCGCAGGTGAGGCCCGAGGGGCCAGAACCTATCACCGCCACCTTGTGTCCGTTGGAGACGGGCACGCTTATTTCGCCCTTATAATTTCTGTTGTGGTAGTCGGCGACGAAGCGCTCCAATCTTCCGATGCCCACCGGCTCGAACTTGATACCGAGGGTGCACTTGCTTTCGCACTGCGTCTCCTGAGGGCAGACGCGGCCGCAGACTGCGGGCAGCGATGAGCTGGCGGAGATTATTTTATACGCCTCTTCAAACTCGCCCGTCTTTACCTTGGAGATAAATTCGGGTATGGATATGTTTACGGGGCAGCCCGCAACGCACGGTTTATTTTTGCAGTTCAAGCACCTGGTTGCCTCGGCCACTGCCGTCTTTTCGTCATAACCTAATGCCACTTCTTCAAAGTTATGCGCGCGCACCTTGGGATCCTGCACGGGCATAGCATGTTTTTTGGGGTCAATAGCCATTTTATTTTACCTCCATCCTGAGAAGGTTGCACTCCTCTTCCCTTGCGTGAGCTTCAAAGTCGCAGTACATGCGCGAGCGGTCCATTGCCTCGTCGAAGTCCACCTCGTATCCGTCGAAGTCGGGGCCGTCGACGCAGGCGAACTTTGTTTTGCCGCCGACAGTCAAGCGGCAGCCGCCGCACATGCCCGTGCCGTCGATCATTATGGGGTTCATCGAAACCGTTACCGGCGTGCCGAAAGGCCTTGCAGTGGCAACGACGAACTTCATCATGACTATCGGGCCGATGGCGATTATCATATCATACTTTTCGCCCGCCTCGAGCGCCTCCTTTAAAGGCGAGGTGACTACGCCCTGCCTGCCGTAACTGCCGTCATCGGTCATTACGGTGAGCTTTGAAGAGCAGGCTTTGAACTCGTCCTCAAGAATGAGAAGCTCCTTATTTCTGAAGCCTACCACGGAATGCACCTCACAGCCGAGCTCGTGCAGCTTCTGCGCAACGGGGAGGGCTATCGCGCAGCCCACGCCGCCGCCTATTATGCACACCTTTTTGAGGCCGTCGGTCTCGGTGGCGCGGCCGAGGGGGCCGCAGAAGTCGGCAAGACTCTCGCCCACTTCCTTCTGGTTGAGCTTCATGGTAGTTGCGCCCACTATCTGGAAGATGATTTTAACGGTGCCCGCCTGCCTGTCGTAGCCTGCCACGGTGAGGGGGATGCGCTCCCCGTCCTCGTCGACGCGCAGTATTATAAACTGCCCGGGCTCGGCCTTTCTGGCGACAAGCGGCGCATATATATCCATCATTGTGACCGTGGGATTCAATATGCGCTTTGCTTTTATTTCGTACATGTTCATAACTCCTTGGTCGTAACGACCTCTTTTACGTATTTGATGAGGTACATGGGGTATGGCGCGTTGTAGGGCTCGGCAAAGCGGACCTCGCGCACTACTCCCTTCTGCAGGCGGTTGTGCCTGCCGAGCGGCGCGATCACTTCATCGCCCGCCTTTACATACGTAAACGGGCAGGCATACCAGTATTTGATGCCGACTACGTTTTCATCGTCGACAAATTCAACAGCCGCAAAGCAGATCAACTCGTCCATACATCATGTATTATAACACAACAAATATACGCAAAACAACAAAATAAGGCTTGCTTTTGGGGGCAAGCCTTATAAAATATTTGATGCTTTTTACGGGCGGGCCCTAAAGCGTTCTTGATTTTTATGCGTTAAAACGGCGTCGGAAATTATTCGTACTCAACGACGTCTATCCAGCGCATAAGGAAGGCCTTCTCCTCTTCGGGCGCCTTTACAAGGCGTGAGGCCGCCACGATGGGTATCCACTTCTGCACGTACTGAATGGCTGTATCTGACTTTTTGCAGAAGAGCTTCAAATACTTTTCAGCCACGTCGTCCTTGCCTGCGAGATAGAACAGCAGGTATGTGCGCGCGACGTCGGCCGCGGCGTTGCCCTGGGTGGCGTGCGCCCAGTCGATTATGTAGGGCGTGCCGTCTGCCGAAATTATTACGTTGCTGGGGTTGAAATCGCCGTGGCACAGCTTGGTGTGCCTCTTCATGCCCGAGAGCCTGGTGTGAAGTTCATAGCGGGTGGTCGCGTCGAGGTCGGCCGCGCTTATCTTGCGGTTGAACTTCTCGATGGTCATGTTTAAAAGAGGAACACGCTTGGTATGCACGTTGCGCTGGATGTCCACGAAGAGCTCGAGATATTCGTCGAGCTTTTCGGGATGCTCCTCCATGAGCTGCTCGAGGGTGGGTCCCTCGATATAGTCCATGGTTATCGACCAGCAGCCGTCCACAACCGATACTGCCTGTATCTTGGGGATATTGAGGTCGGTCTCTTCAACGCGCGCCTGGTTAAGGGCTTCATTTAAAATGTCGGCCTTGGAATAACCCTTGTCGAAGGTTTTGACGAGCTTGTCGCCATCTCTGTATATCTTTTTTCCAGGCCTTTCGGCCACTATTTTATCGTTGCTCATTATTTTTTTCCTCCTTATTTGCCGTAGTATGCGTTGAGATACATCTGCTTGATCTCGCTCATCAAAGGATAGCGGGGATTTGCGCCGGTGCACTGGTCGTCGAAAGCCTGCTCCACCATGTCGTCGAGGCGTGCAAGGAAGTCGGTCTCGTCAATGCCGTATTCCTTTATCGTCTTCTTTATGCCAACCTTTGCCTTGAGTTCGTCAATGGCCTTGATGAGGTTGTTGAGCTTATCCTCGTCGGTCTTGCCGCCGAGGCCGAGAGCTTCGGCAACCTCCGCATAGCGGCGGAGCGTGTGGGGATGATCGTACTGACTGAATGTACCCATCTTTGCGGGAGCTTCGGCTGCGTTGAAGCGAAGAACTTCGTCGATCATGAGCGCGTTGGCCACGCCGTGGGGAAGGTGATGGAATGCGCCGAGCTTGTGGGCCATGGAGTGGCACACGCCGAGGAAGGCGTTTGCAAACGCCATACCGGCCATGGTGGCTGCATTTGCCATCTTCTCCCTCGCCTCTACGTCAGTCTGGCCGTTTTCATAGGCGCGGGGCAGATACTTGAATATAACCTTGAGCGCCTGAATGGCGAGGCCGTCGGTATAGTCGGTAGCCATCGTGGAGGCATAAGCCTCGAGCGCGTGGGTAACGGCGTCGATACCGGAAGCAGCCGTGAGGCCCCTGGGAGCCGACATGTGCAGGTCTGTATCGACTATTGCCATGTTGGGCATGAGTTCGTAATCGGCAAGAGGATATTTTACGCCCGTCTTTTCGTCGGTGATAACGGCGAAGGGAGTAACTTCCGAGCCGGTGCCCGCCGAGGTGGGGATGGCGATGAAGTATGCCTTTTCACCCATCTTGGGGAAGGTGTATACCCTCTTTCTTATATCGATAAAGCGCATTGCCATATCGAGGAAGTCTGCCTCGGGATGTTCGTAGAGCACCCACATTATCTTGCCTGCGTCCATCGCCGAGCCGCCGCCGAGCGCGATTATGGTATCGGGCTCGAACGCTCTCATCTGGGCTACGCCCTCTAAGGCGCATGCGAGCGTGGGATCGGGAGCTACGTCGAAGAACGTGTCGTGCGCGATGCCCATCTCGTCGAGCTTATCGGTTATGCACTTTGTGAAGCCGCTCTTATAGAGGAAGCTGTCGGTTACGATAAACGCCCTCTTCTTGCCCATGACGGTCTTCAATTCGTCCAGTGCCACGGGCAGGCAGCCCTTCTTTATATAAACCTTCTGAGGCGCTCTGAACCAAAGCATGTTTTCCCTCCTCTCGGCGACTGATTTTATGTTTAAAAGATGCTTTACGCCGACGTTTTCGGAAACAGAGTTGCCGCCCCACGAGCCGCAGCCGAGGGTCAGAGAAGGCGTGAGCTTGAAGTTGTAAAGATCGCCTATGCCGCCGTGCGACGAGGGGGTGTTGAGGAGTATGCGGCAGGTCTTCATGCGCTCGCAGAACCTGTCGAACTTATCTTTGGCAATATTTTCGTTGAGATAGATGGAAGATGTATGGCCGAAGCCGCCGTCTGACACGAGCTTTTCAGCCTTGTTCAAGGCGTCGTCGAAGTCCTTGGCACGGTACATTGCAAGCACGGGAGAGAGCTTCTCGTGAGCAAATTCCTCGGAGATATCGACAGACTCGACCTCGCCGATGAGTATCTTGGTGCTCTCGGGAACTTCAACGCCGGCAAGCCGGGCTATGGTGTGCGCCTTCTGGCCGACTATTTTTGCATTGAGCGCGCCGTTTATGATTATCGTCTTGCGCACCTTTTCTGTCTCCTCGGGGTTGAGGAAATAGCAGCCGCGATAGGCAAATTCCTTCTTTACTTTGTCATATATCTTGTCGAGCACGATCACCGACTGTTCGGAGGCGCAGATCATGCCGTTATCAAACGTTTTGGAGTGAATTATAGAGCTTACGGCGAGCAGGATATCGGCGGTATCGTCGATGATCGCGGGCGTATTGCCTGCGCCTACGCCGAGCGCGGGCTTACCGGATGAATACGCCGCCTTTACCATGCCGGGACCGCCCGTCGCAAGAATAGTGTCGGACTCGGTCATAAGAAGGTTGGTCATCTCGAGCGAGGGACTGTCGATCCAGCTGATGATGCCCTCGGGAGCGCCTGCCTCCACCGCCGCTTCATATACGACTTTAGCGGCCGCGATCGTGCTCTTCTTTGCTCGGGGGTGCGGGCTAATGATAACGCCGTTGCGCGTCTTTAAGCATATGAGTGTTTTGAATATGGCCGTTGAAGTAGGGTTCGTTGTGGGAATTACAGCGGAAATCAGGCCGATGGGTTCGGCTATCTTCTTGAATCCGTAAGACTTATCCTCTTCGATAACGCCGCAAGTTTTGGTGAACTTATACTTGTTGTAGATATATTCGGCGGCGTAGTTGTTTTTAATTACTTTATCCTCCACTACGCCCATGCCCGTCTCTTCAACGGCGAGCTTTGCAAGGGGGATGCGCGCTTTGTTTGCAGCTATCGCGCAGGCGTGAAATATCTTATCTACCTGTTCCTGCGTGTAGGTCGCAAATACCTTCTGCGCAGCCCTGACCTGCTTGATACGCTCTTCGAGCTTTTCAACGCTGTCGCAGATGTCGTAAGTGAACTTAAACTCCATTATATTTCTCCTATAAATAGTTTTGTACGAATTGAAGATAAAATATATCGTAATTTTTTTATCGATTAAAGTTTATCAAAAATTTAAAGCAAGAGCAAGCGCTTGAACGCACTATTTTAAATTGATTTGTATTTGTTATAACTTACAAAAAACAGTTAGATTTAAACAGCTAAATTATAGCAAATAGCGCGGCAATATGGCTTGACTTTGGGCAAATATTTTATTATAATTATTAATGTTATGCGGATATGGTGCGGGCAGTCGCGCTGTATATAAATGCGGATATGGCGCGGGCAGTCGCGCCGTATATAAATGCGGATATGGCGCGGGCAGTCGCGCCGTACAAAGAATGCGGATATGGCGCGGGCAGTCGCGCCGTATATTAAATGCGGATATGGCG
>DVHB01000122.1 GCA_018712405.1 Candidatus Coproplasma stercoripullorum | reverse complement strand
AGGGGCCTTCTCGCGCGGCGCGCGGTGATGTAGCCGCCGCGATTTGCGGCTTCCCAAAGGAAACCTCCGCAAAGTGTCGTCGGCTACGCCTCCTCGCGCGGCCACCGTTCGGGCTTACGTTTGCCCTCGCTCATCTCGCAGCGCGCAAACAGCGCATATGTGCTGTTTGCAGAAACACGTTGCTCGTCCCTCTTTGCGCAATCATAAGAGCCCACGGAGCGTATAATTGCGCAAATTCACCCCCGCTGCGCGAGAGCTTTGCTCGCTGCTCTGCCGTGCGAACGAAGTGCTGCCCTGCCGTCATCCTGAGCGTAGTCGAAGGATCTCGCCGCATTGCGGCGGACGGCAGATGATCACCGAAGGGAAACGGCAGATGCGCAGGTATGCGCAAATTGGGACGAGCAAGGCACTTCATAGCACAACGGACATCCGTTGTGCGTGCCGCAGCGAGATGAACGAGGGCACATGTTTCCGCCCGAGTGGTGACCGAGCCGCCATGCCATTACCTTAATGGCGGCGAGAGGGCTGCGGCGGCATAGCCGCCTTGCGACGTTATTTGTTTTGAATGGCAAGTCATTGCACGGCGAAGCCGTTCGGCGCGAATAACGTTGCCGCAAGGTGAACTTACAGCCTGCCTGCAATGGCGGACGACAGGAGAACGATAATGACCTATAGAGAGATCTCAAAACTCGATAAAAATTCCATACCTGCGGGACGGGAGGCGGAGTACGCCGCTCTCATAAAAAAATATATCATGCACATGAGCAGGCTCACGCGGGCGCTGTCGATAGCTTTCAGCGCCTGCTTTGTCGCGCTCATGCTGTTTATAGTCATCGCCCGCATGGCGGAGCTTGTCTCCGGTTATCCTGCGGTATTCTGGTCGGTAGTCGGCGTGCTCGGCGCGGCGGCAGCGGCGCTTGCCGTGGCTGTGGGCGTGAATATGTATACCTTTAAAAAATTTTTAAAAAGATTTGAATAAGAGGCATATTTTAACAATTTATTAAAAACTGCGAGCTATAATTTTGTTGTAAAATAAAAAATGCGCGGAAACCGCGCCGGCGTCGGGGGACAGATGGTAAATATTCTTGTTGCTGAAGACGATAAAAATTTGAACAAACTTGTATGTGCCTGTCTCTCTTCGGAGGGTTTCGGAGTATGCGGCTGCTATAGCGGGACAGAGGCGCTCGAAAAGCTCGCAGAGCGCAAGTTCGACATGCTGATAAGCGATATTATGATGCCGGGCGCCGACGGGTTCGCCCTTGCTGCGGCCGTGCGCGCCATCGACAGAACTACGCCCATACTTTTTATGACCGCGCGCGACGATATGTCGTCAAAGACGCGCGGCTTCCGTTTAGGTATCGACGATTACATAGTAAAACCTTTCGATACCGACGAGCTTGTGCTGCGCGTGCGAGCAATTTTGCGCCGCGCCGATATCGGCAGGAGCAAAAAGCTGGAGCTCGGCAACCTCACGATGGACGAGGACGAGCACACCGCCTACGTAAACGGCGAGGAGCTGCCGCTCACCGTGCGCGAGTTTGACATACTCTTCAAACTTCTCTCATATCCCAAAAAGACGTTCACGCGCGCAAAGCTGATGGAGGACCTGTGGGACTACGATTCCTCCGCCACGTCGCGCACGGTGGACGTGTATATGGCCAAACTGCGCGAAAAGACGGCCGCCTGCGACGGGTTCGAGATAGTCACCGTGCACGGCCTCGGATATAAGGCGGTTTTAAAATGACAAGGCGCGTATCCGAAGCCGGGAAATGTGCAAAAAAACAGTCGGACGGAAGCAAACGCGCCGAGTGCAACAGATACGGCGCCCAGCGCTCTTCGTTCACCTTTACGGAGTATATAATCTTTTTCTTTGCCGTCGCTGCGGTGGCTACTATTTCGATATTTGTGAGCAACGCTTTAAACGAAGCGACGGGCGGCAACTCGGCGGTAGTTGCCTCTGTCACGGCGGCGGTGCTCGTCGTGCTCTCGGCGGCGCTGTGCGCGGCGGGCGCGGCCTTCAGGCGGGCGCGCGCCGAAGAGCCTTTAAAGGAGATACTCCGCGCCACCGGTAAAATGGCGCGCGGCGACTTTGATATCCACTTAAAACCCCGCCACATATGGGGCAGATACGACGAGTACGACGTAATCTGCGAGAACATAAATTCAATGGCGGCGGAGCTTTCTAAAAACGAGATTTTGCGCTCCGATTTCATCGCCAACGTATCGCACGAGATAAAAACGCCGCTCTCCGTCATCTCGAGCTATGCCCAGCTTTTAAAGATGAAAAATATCTCCGAAGCCGACAGGGCGGCCTATGCGGAAGTGCTTGTTTCGGCCTCGAGGCGGCTGACCGCGCTGGTGGTGGATATTCTGCGTCTCAACAAACTTGAAAACCAGAAGATCTTTCCCGACAAAAAGGAGCTCAACGCGGGCGAGATAATGCGCGAGTGCGTGCTTTCGTTCGAGGAGAAGATAGACAAAAAGGGCATAGAGCTGGAGTGCGACATCGACGACTGCGCGGCCGTCTCCGACGAGGGCTTTTTGGAGATAATTTTTAACAACCTTTTATCCAACGCCATAAAATTTACCGAAAGGGGCGGCATGATATGCGTTTCGTTAAAAGATATGGGCGGGTGTTTTGTCGCCTCCGTGCGCGACAGCGGCTGCGGCATGTCGGCCGAGACGGGCGCGCACATCTTCGATAAATTCTACCAGGGCGACACTTCTCATGCCCAGGAGGGCAACGGTCTGGGCCTCGCGCTTGTAAAGCGCGTGATCGATATCCTCGGCGGCGAGATCTCCGTCGACAGTCGCGAGGGAGAGGGTTCGGCCTTTACGGTAAAAATTAAAAAATAATTTAATTGCGTTTTAAATTTATTTTTTTCGGAAAATAAATTATATAAAATTTATATAAAAAATCAAATTAAAAATTAATTTTTAATTGTGCAAAATTAAATTGCGCAAAGTATATTTTAAATATATTTTAAAGCGGCGGGAGGAGAGAGTTGTGAGCCGTTGGGAAAAATTTAAAAAATTTTTAAAAAATCCCGGCATCTGGCTGCTCTTCTTCTATGCCGTGTTTGCGGCCGCGCTTGCGGGCAGCATATGTCTGATGGCGCTGAACATGTCGGAAAACCCGCTTGCTTACGCACTTTACGCCATATCTGCAATTCTGCTCGGCTACTGCATATACGCCTCAGTCGGACCGTGCAGGCGGCTGGTTTACAGCGTAATACACTCGAATAAACTTACCGAGCGCCTTGTGCGGGACTATGGTTTCCGCACGGCGGCATTTTCGGGTGTTTCGCTTGCGATAAATGCCGGATACGCCGTCCTTCAGGGAGTGCTCGGCATAATAATGCACTCTTACTGGTACGGCCTTTTTGCGGGCTACTATATCGTTTTAAGCGTCATGCGCGGCGTGGTGCTGTGGCAGGATGTGCGCTCCGACCGCAGGGAGGACAGGGCGCGCGCCAAACTCAAAACTTTTCTGGCGTGCGGAGGCATGCTGATAATTTTGTCTGTCGCATTCGCCTCGCTCGCCGGATATCTTATAATTTCGGATCGGCCGTCCAACTACGGCGTATACGGCGCGATAATGATGGCGGCATATACGTTTTATAAAATAACAGTTTCGGCAATAAATGCCGTAAAGGTCAAAAAATTCGGCGATTACGGCCTGCAGTCGCTGCGCAACATAAATTTTGCCGACGCCCTCGTATCCATATTCGCCCTTCAGATGGCGATGGTTGCTACCTTCGGCGGCGCGGACGACGGCGGTATGTATATTTTAAATATATTTGTCGGCGCGTTTGTGTTTATAGCTACGTTCGCGCTGGGTATATTTATGATAGTGCGCGCGGCAACGCGTCTTAATAAACTTCCGCCTGCAAAGCGGGAGCAAATGTCTGAAGGCGCGGCAGAGACTGCGGACATGCCTGCGGGCGAAGAAAAATAATTTCAAAAGGAACTTTACAGGATATGGCGGCGGACGGCGACAAAAACGGGGATATTCCCGAAGAGATAAAATTGCATGGCGCGCGGGACGGGGGCGCGGACAGGTTCGTGTACACTTATACCGCCCCAACTGCCGAGGAGCGCAGGGAGATAGAGGGCATACGCAGCCGGTATTTTCCCCGCAGCTCAGCCGAAAGTAAACTTGAATACGTGAGGAAGCTCGATAAAAGGGTGCGCGGTTTACCGAACGCCCTTGCCGTAACTTTGGGCGTGGTCGGTATTCTGGTGTTCGGCGGCGGGCTGGCGCTCTGCCTTGAGGGCGCGTTTGCGGGCGCAGTGGCGGCGGGCGCGGTCATCGCCGCTTTCGGCGCGGTTTTAATGGCGTGCGCAAAGCCCGTCCATTCCGTTCTATTCAAACGCATGAAGGCAAAATACGGAGATACCATCGTAAAACTCACGTCTGAACTTTTAGGCGAAAGGGAGGACGGCTCGGAGTGATCTTATGAGTGAACAACTTTTCAGTGACGATAAGCTTTCTGTCGCCGTAAAGGCAGACGCTTCAGACGAAATAAAGAGGGCGTACTGTACGTTCGGCTGGAAACTGGAGGATGAATATGACGACGGAAACTACCGCGACATAATCCATATGGAATTTTCCCGCCCTCATTTTATAAAGGGGAAAGACCGGCTGCAGCTTCTGCAGGTGCGTTATGAAGTCGCTCTGAACTTCATTGCGCGCGCCCGCCGCAGGGTAGGGGCGCGCGCCGCCGTAATTGCCGCGCTCTTGATACTGCTGGGCGCGGCGCTCGCCGCGTTCGGCATTTTCTGCAGTGTCGTTGCTCCTTCGCCGGTGTTCCTTGGCGGCGGTATAGCGCTCATGATCGCAGGCATTGCCTTCTTCGGCATAGCCGTATATGCCTGCCGCACGCTTTATTCGCGCGACAGAGAGCGCTACGGGACAATAGTTTCTATTTTAAAGGATAATATCTCTTCGATAATTTCCGAGGCGGCAAATATCACGGAGGTGCGTTATGAAGATTGAAAACCGCACCTTGAAGCGCCAGCGCAGCCCCCTCATGTTCAAATCGCCCGACGGCGACGTCATACGCATAAAGACTGAGCGCAAAGGCATGGGCAAGCTCAAAGCCATGCTCATTCTGTTTGTCGCCCTGTTGCAGCTGTGCATACTTGCAACGCTGCATACGCTTGTCGCAGTCGCCTTCCAGAGCTATCTGATCATTTCCGTCGTCCTTGACATAATAACCTGCTTCTATATCCTCGGCTCGTCAAAAAACGGCCGCTCGAAGGCGGTGTGGATAATGCTCGTGCTCGTGCTCTTTCCCGTTGGTTTTTTAATATATTTTCTTTCGGACGAAAATATATTTTTCCGCGGTTCGCGTAAGCGCTACGCGGCCATATTATCTTCGTCGCAGAATCTTGCCTCGGGCTGCGGGGGCGGGGATATGACTGAAGTCACCGCGCAGGCGTGCGCCTACCTCAAAAACGTGACGGGCTACCTGCCATATAAAAACACGCAGGCGAAGTATTTTCCCTCGGGCGCGGGCGCCTTCGACGATATGATTGTAAGGTGTGCGGAGGCTAAAAAATTTATATTCATCGAGTATTTCATAATTGCGGAGGGCGCGCTCTTTTCGCGTTTGTTCAGCGTGCTCGAAGAGCGCGCGGCGGCGGGCGTCGACGTGCGCGTCATCTACGACGACATGGGCTCCAACGGCAGGCTCTCGCACAAGCTCAAAAAACGGGTGCGCGCATCGGGTATAAAGATATACGCCTTCAACAAACTGGTGCCCCTCTATAAGATAGGCATGAATTACCGCGACCACCGCAAGATAACGGTGGTGGACGGCGAAACTGCGTATACTGGCGGCATAAACATAGCCGACGAGTATGTGAATGAAAAGCGCATGTACGGCTACTGGAAGGATAACGCCGTGCGCATGGACGGCGACGCCGTGCAGGGATTTACGCTCATGTTTTTGCGCCAGTGGGAGTTTGTGACCAAAAAATCGTTCGACTATTCACCGTTTTTAAAGTTGTCGGGCGGCGCAGCAGCGGCGCGCGGGAAGGCATGCCGCGATACGGGCGTGTTCCTGCCGTTTGCGGCCGGGCTTGAATACCGCGATCCCGTCGTGCGCGACATGTATGCCAACATAATAGCGCGCGCCAACGAAAAACTGTATATAATGACGCCATATTTTGTCCCCGACGAAACTATAACCGACCTGCTTGCCGGCAAAGCGCGCTCGGGCGTTGACGTGCGCATGGTTTTGCCGGGCATACCTGATAAAAAGTATGTATATCTCATTTCGCTCGACAATGCCGATAAACTTATAGACAGCGGCGTTAAAATATACACCATGTCGGACACCTTCGTTCACACAAAGTCGGTCCTGACGGAGAACTGCGCCGTCATAGGCTCGGCCAACTTCGATCTGCGCTCGTTCTTCCAGCAGTATGAAAACGCGCTGTATACGGACGATAATACCGTAATGGAGGGACTTGCGCGCGATTTTGAGGAGACTTTCCCCGAATGCGTGCAGAGACAGTATATAAAGCGCGATATAAATTTTGCCCGCAGGCTGCTTACCGCGGTGCTGCAGATATTTGCGCCGATGATGTAGAGCAGTTCACAAAAATGCCGCTCTGGCCGAGAGCGGCATTTTTCGTGAG